>JAYSCC010000472.1:0-3068 GCA_041915065.1 Zavarzinia sp. | reverse complement strand
CTCATGACATCGCGCAGTTCGACGATGGCGAGGCGGTCGAAATACGGATTGGCAGGGCTCAGCCGCATCAGGTCGGCCGGCAGGGCGGCTTCCTGAACCGCTGCCGGTTGCACCGGGGCGGCCGGCTTGTTGGCGTCGAGCAGGCGGCGCAGGGTCGCCTCCAGCGCCTTCCAGTCGACCGGCTTAGTCAGCAGGGCGTCGACGCCCGAGCGCAGATAGACTTCCTTGTCCGCCGGTAGGGCGTCGGCGGTCAGGGCGACCACCGGGACCAGGGCGGCATTGCCTTCGAGGGCGCGGATATGGCCGAGGGCGGTCGGCCCGTCCATCACCGGCATGCGCATGTCGAGCACGATGAGATCGAAAGGACGGGCGCTATGCGCTTCGAGCGCCTTGCGGCCATTCTCGACCGTGGTGACATCGAAGTTGCGGCGCTTCAACTGTTCCTGGATCAGGAAACGGTTGATGTCATTGTCTTCGGCCACAAGGATGCGCGGCAAGGTCTGGTCCGGCGGGGTCTGGACGTCGGCGGAAGGCAGCGGGCGCACCGTGGCCGCCACCACGGAAGCGGAGGGCCGGGCCGGGCTCAAGCCGGCGCGCAGTCTGACGGTAAACCAGAACAGGCTGCCCTGGCCAATCGCGCTGGCGACGCCGATTTCGCCGCCCATCGCCTTGACCAGGCGCCGGCAGATGGCGAGGCCGAGGCCGGTGCCGCCGAAGCGCCGCGAGGTCGAAGCATCGGCCTGCACGAAGGGTTCGAACAGCATGGCCTGGGTGGCGCTGGAAATCCCGACCCCGGTATCCTGGACCTCGAAATGCAGGGTCTCTGAGCTGGCGGGCAGGCGGTTGATGCGCACTGTGATTTCGCCGTCGTCGGTGAATTTGGCGGCATTGCCGACCAGGTTGGAAAGGACCTGACGGAGGCGCGCCGGGTCGCCGTTCAGCCAGCGCGGCACGTCCTCGGCGATCACTGCCCGCAGCGTGATCTTCTTCTGCTCGCAGCGCGCGCGGAACAGGTCGACGGTCGAATTCACAATGTCGTCCAGGTTGAAGTCGATCGCCTCGATGGCGACGCCGGCCGACTCGATCTTGGAAAAATCGAGGATGTCGTTCAGGACGTCGAGCAGGGCATTGGCGGAGGTGTTCAGGATCTGGGCGTATTGCGCCTGTTCGCGGTTGAGCGGGGTCTGGCGCAGCAGGTCGAGGGTGCCGATCACCCCGGCCATGGGGGTGCGCAGCTCGTGGCTCATCATGGCGAGGAAGCGCGATTTGGCGCGGTTCGCCTCGTTCGCCTGGTCGCGCGCCAGGGCGAGATCGACGCGGTTGCGCTCGATGTCGCGGAGCCGGCGGTAGAAGGCGACGGCACCGATGCCGAGGACGCCGAGGAAGGCGAAGAAGACGGCGATCGAACTCCACTCGTCCTGCCACCAGGCTGTGACGAGTTCGCCTCGCGCCACGGTCACGGCGACCGAAACACCGGTGCCGGGGACCGGCGCGCTGGCGCCGACGCGCGGTCCGTCGGACGGGTGGGCTGCCAAGTCGGCCGCTATCATGTCGCCGCCGGACAAGGCTCCGGGCCGGAGGCTGTCGTCGATGGTCCGGGCGACGATACGGCCCCGGTCGTCGTAGAGCGTGATGATGGAGGTCTGACGGCGCCGGTAGGTGTTGAAAATGTCGGCGAAATAGCCGGGACGCAGGGCGGCGACCACCAAGCGTTCGGGCAGGCGGTCCGGCCCTGCGCCCTTGGGCAGGCGGAGCGCCACCGGCACGACGAGTTGCCCGTCGGACGTGGTCAAGGCGCCGCCCAACACCGGCCTGCCAATGCCGGCGACGGCGAGGGGCGACAGCCACTGCGGGTCGGTCAGCCGGGGCGGCAGGTGGCGGCCGCCGCCGGCTGCCGCGACCAGCGCACCGTCCGGTTCGTAGATCCCGATGTCGGCCACGGCGGCGCGCGCATCGACGACGACCGAGAGAGCATTCTGCAACCCCCAGGGATCGGCGATGGTGCCGTCCGGCCCGGTCCGCTCGGTGGCGATGCGGGTGCCGGCCAGGATCACGGCTTCGACCACTTCGAGGCTGCGACTGGTCATCAGGGCACCGACACCGGCGCCGCTGTGCAGACTGTCGTCACCCCGGCCGATCGCGATCTGCCGATCGACATAGAGATTGCCGAGGAAAGCCAGGACCAGGGCGAGCAACACCAGGGCGATGCGCAGCATGAGCTGGCGCGGCCGCACTGGGGAGCGTCTCTTGTCCCGCTGGACTTTCATGACGGATCGTCGGTCAGATACATGCTGACAAATCTGGTCGACAAAGGTTAACCAACCCTCAGCGACAGTCGAAAGGGGAACGGTGAATGGACGATGCAACGCGGACGACCCTCGAGGCTGCGGCTTTTCGCCGCCTGGTCGAGCATCTGCGCGCCCATACGGAGGTTCAGAATATCGATCTCATGAACCTCGCCGGCTTCTGCCGGAACTGCCTGTCCAACTGGCTGAAGGACGCGGCCGACGCCGAAGGCGTGCCGCTTTCGAAGGACGAGGCGCGCGAGGCGGTCTATGGCATGCCTTACGAGGAATGGAAGCGGCGCCATCAGACCGAGGCGACGCCCGAGCAAAAGGCGCTCTTTGCGGCTAAAGGCGAAGCGTGAGGCCATGGCGGAGCTGCTGCCGGAAGCCTAAGCTGCCGCCCATGCCGGGTAGTTTCTGGAGCACAGGCGAATCGGGCGAGCGGGAGAGCCCCGCTGCGTCGCTGACCAAGGCGGCGGCGGGTGCACCCTTGCGCCTGCGGACCCTGGTGCTGTTGCGTTGGCTCGCAATCGGCGGTCAGGCCGGGGCTTTGATCGTCGTCTCGGCGGTGCTGGGGTTCCCGCTGCCGGTGCCGGCGATCGTCATCCCGGTGCTCGCCTCCGTCCTGGTCAACATCGTGCTCCAGCTCGTCTATCCCGCCAGCAAGCGGCTGACCGAGCGCGAAGCCTATCTCTATCTCGCCTATGACGTTCTGCAGCTCGCGGCCTTGCTCTATCTGACCGGTTGTTTGCAGAACCCCTTCTCGTTCCTGATCCTGGTGCC
>JAYSCC010000471.1:0-3081 GCA_041915065.1 Zavarzinia sp. | reverse complement strand
CCGCCTTGGTGCCTTTCCTGCACGACAATCGCCTGGCGGAACTGACGCTGACCGTGGGCGGCACCTATCTCGCCTATATCCTGCCGGAACATTATCTCCATGCCTCGGGCGTGGTCGCCGTGGTGGTCTTCGCCCTGACCTTCGGGGCGATCGGCCGGCTTCGGATCGCGCCGGAAAATTGGCGTCACCTGCATCATTCCTGGCAGACGCTGGGTTTCTGGGCCAATTCCCTGATCTTCGTGCTGGCCGCCATGTTGGCGCCGAAGACGCTCGCCACCATGACTTGGCAGGACGCCGGGCTGCTCGGCGTCCTCGTCGTCGCGGCCCTGGCGGCGCGCGGCCTGGTGATCTTCGGCCTGATGCCGGTGATCTCCTGGTTCGGCCTCGCCCAGAAGGTGGCGCTATCCTACAAGTCGGTGATCGTCTGGGGCGGACTTCGCGGTGCCGTGACCCTCGCCTTGGCGCTGGCGGCGACCGAGAACTACCTGCTGCCGGAAGAGGTGAAGCGCTTCATCGGCGTGCTCGCCACCACCTTCGTGCTGTGGACGCTCTTGGTGAATGGGCTCACGCTGAAGCCCTTGATCAAGCTGGTCGGCCTCGACCGCATGTCGCCCTCCGACCTCGCCACCCGCGACCGGGTGATGGCGCTGAGCCTGACCGCCGTGCGCGGCCATGCCGAAGAGATCGCCCGCAACCACCGGATCGACGAGAGCGCCCTCAAGAAGGTCACCGCCTATTACGACCGCCGGCTCGGCGAACTCGAGGTGGCGGCGGCGCTCGACAATGTCCAGCCCGGACGGGAAGACATCGGCAATGCCGGCCTGGTCACCATGGCCCACCGCGAGCAGGCGATCTATCTCGCCATGTTCGAGGGGCGGGTGATCGGCCGCGAGCTGGTGGCGCCGCTGGTCACCCTGACCGCGGGCCTCGCCGATGCCGCCAAGTCGGGCGGCCGGGCCGAATATCTGGACGAGGCGGTGAAGGCGACCCGCTTCCGTCCGGGCTTCCGCCTTGCCCTTTTCCTGCATCGCCGCTTCGGCTGGAGCCGGCCCCTGGCGCTCGCCCTGGAAGCTCGGCTGGAGCGCCTGCTGATCATGCAATCGGCGCTGCGCGAGCTGGTCTCCTATGTCCGGCGCACGCTCGCCCCGGTCTTCGGCCCGGCGACGGCGACCATGATGAGCCAGGTGCTGGAAGAGCGGATCGCCGCGGTCGCCAGCGCGCTTGACGCGCTCAAGCTGCAATATCCGGACTATGCGAGCGATCTCGAAGCCCGCTATCTCGCCCGTGCCGCCATGGGCCAGGAGGCGGTCGCCTATAACGACATGCTGGACGAGGGCGTGGTCTCGCAGGAGATCGCGAGCGCCCTGCAGCGCGACCTCGATGCCAGGCGTACCCTGATCAGCCGGCCGCCCCGCCTCGATCTCCGCCTCTCGGCGGCCGAGCTTGTATCGCGGGTGCCGATCTTCGCCGGCCTCGCCGGGGCACGCTGCAACGATGTCGCTGCGCTGATGCGGCCCCAGCTCGCGGTGCCCGGCGAAAAGATCGTGGTCAAGGGCGAGCGCGGCGACACGATGTATTTCATTTCGTCAGGCGCGGTCGAAGTCGCCGTGGGCGACACGCCGGTACGCCTCGGTTCCGGCGCCTTCTTCGGCGAAATGGCCCTGCTCTACGACCGGCCGCGCAACGCCGACGTCACGGCGCTCGGCTATTGCCAGCTCCTCGAACTCTCCCGCCGCGACTTCGAGCGCCTGATGGCGGCCGACGAGACCGTGCGCAAGACGATCCTCGCCGCCGCCGAAGCCCGCGCCCAGGCCCAGTCGCAGGGCCACGTCTCGCAGGGGTGATCAGCGGAGCGTCAGGCCCAGTACCGCTTCGAGCTCGGTCAGGGCCTGGTCGGCGCCGGTCACCTTGATGGTGTGCATGCCCATGGCCTTGGCCGGCTTCAGGTTGATGCCGAGATCGTCGAGATAGACGGCGCGGCGCGGGTCGAGGCCCAGGATTTCACAGGCCATCTCGTAAAAGCGGGGATCGGGCTTGCGCACGCCGACCCGGCGGCTCTCGATCACGGCGTCGAAGCGCTGCATGACCGCGCCGACCTCGGCCGCATAGGCGGCCCCGGCCCCGTTGTCGTTCACATTGTTGGTCAGGCAGGCGGTGCGATAGTGGCGGCGCACCCGGTCCAGCGCCTCGACCATGGCGGGGCGGACGGCGCCGTGGATGACCGCGATCACGTCGCGGCCGGGAAGCTCGAAGCCGAGCGCCGCCGCTTCGGCCGCGAAGGCTTGGTCGAAGCCGGCGAGATCGATCTCGCTCCGCTCGAATCGGGCCCAGGCGTTGCTGTCGGGATTGGCCGCGTTGATCCGGCGGATGGTGTCGCGGGGCAGGCCGCGGGCAGCTTCGAGGTCGTTGAAGGCTTCGAAGGGGGAAGACAGGATGACCCCGCCGAAATCCCACAGAACGGCGTCGAAATCGGGGTTGGGCATCATTCGTCTTCGTTGAAGCGGTTGGCGACCAGTTCGCCGATGGCGTCGAGCGCCGCCTCGGCCTCGGGCCCGGTCGCGGAAACCTCGATCGTGGTGCCGATCGCGGCCGCCAGCATCATCAACCCCATGATCGAGGTGCCGGTTACCGTGGAGCCGTCCTTGGTGACCTTCACCTCGGCGTCGAAACGCCCGGCAGTCGCCACGAATTTGGCCGCGGCCCGGGCATGGAGGCCGCGCCGGTTGCAGATCTTCAGCGTGCGCGGCCCGACGGCCGCCGACGGCCCCGCTTCGCTCACGCCTGTTCCCCGGCGAGCAGGGCGGAGGCGACCGAGATATATTTCCGCCCGGCTTCCTGGGCCGCGGCGATCGCTTCGTTCAGGGTCATCTTGCCCCGGACCGAGGCGAGCTTGATCAGCATGGGCAGGTTGACGCCGGCGACCACTTCGACCCCCGGCTTTTCCATCACGGAAATGGCGAGATTGGAGGGCGTGCCGCCGAACATGTCGGTCAGGATGATCACGCCCTTGCCGCGGTCGACCGAGGCGACGGCTTCGACGATGTCGCTTCGCCGCTGCTCCATATCGTCATCGGCGCCGAT
>JAYSCC010000470.1:0-3102 GCA_041915065.1 Zavarzinia sp. | reverse complement strand
AAGCGGCGAGCGCCAGCCGCTCCGCCCCGAGGCCGATAGCGATCACCCGGCCGCCCGCGACCTTGGCATATTGTGCCAGTGCCAAGCCGACGCCGCCGGCGCCATGGACGACGACCCAATCGCCCGGCGCGATCTCCGCCATCTTGCCGGCATGAACAGCGGTCGTGCCGGCGCAGCCCATGGGCGCGATCTCCGCCAGGGAGACATGGGCGGGCACCGGCACGCAGTTTCGCGCCCGCACCACCATCATGTCGGCATAGCCGCCGTCGCTGGTGAAGCCCGGCTGGCCGACGCAGGCGGGGCACAGGTGCTCGTCACCCGAGCGGCAATATTCGCAGTGCCCGCAACCTTCGTAGTAATAGACCAGGACCCGCTCGCCGACCGTAATGCCGGAAGTCTCAGGCCCCAGCGCCTCGACCGTGCCGGCGATTTCGTGCCCCATGGTGAAGCCGCTCTTGCCGAGGTTCAGCAGACCGTCGCGGAAATGCAGTTCGGTGTGGCACATGCCGCAGGCGGCGATGCGCAGCAGGACCTGGCCCGGCCCCGGCTTCGGCACTTCGACCGCCTGCATCTCGAACGGCCGCCCTGGCCCCAGATAACGCACCGCCCGCATCGCCATCGCTCGACCCCACACAGACACAGAACATTTGTATACATAGAACCGAACTTCCACCCGGTCGGCAAGATCCAGATCGGCTCAGGGCAACGAATTTTCCCCGTTTTCGCCCAGCCAAGCCTCGGCAAAATTCCGAATTGCCGATCGGGACAGGATATGTGTATACACAAAGGATATGGTGACGGGATCCGCGATGTATGCTTTCGACCCAGGGGCGTTGCACCTCGCCCGTGAATTCCGTGCCCGGCCGATCGGCCGGCGCAGCCCGGAACTGGAACGCCTGCTGACCCTCATGCGCGGCGAGCCGATGGCCGGGAAATATTGCGTGATCTGCACCAAGCCGCACGAGCAATGGGTGCTCGCCCGCCTTTCCGGCATCCGCGGCGTGCCGCCGGTCCTGATGGAAAACCACGTCTACCATTCCGTCGAAGAGGCGGAATGGGAGGTCTTCAAGCTGCGCTGGCAGCGGCTCGGCGGCGGCGATCTCGAGGCGGTACTGACGGCGGACGAGCAGGAGAACGCGCGATGAAAACGATCGTCGGCTACAGCGACGAGATCAGCGTCGCACCCGGCCAGGGCATCTCCTTCATGATCAGCAGCGAGAAGGGCCAGCCCTTCGAGGCGCGCGTGGTGCGCCTGATCCATGGCGACACCAATCCGGCTGGCCCCGGCTACCGCGAGGAAGCGGTGCCGAGCGCTGCCGAGGGCACCTATCCCGGCACAAGGCGGCCGATCCACGCCGGTTCCTGCGCCCTGGTTCCGGCGGGCGCCACGCCCTGGAACCTGGACAGTTTCACCTTCCAGGCGATGATCTGGCCGACCCGGCCGGACGGTGGACACCAAGTGATCGCCAGCCTGCGCGACGGCGCCGCCGGCTTCGAACTGGCGATCGACGCGGCGGGCCACTTGGTCGGCCGGATCGAGCGGGACGGCAGGGAAACCCTGGTGGTGACCGGGGAGCGGCCGTTGCTGGCGCGGCGCTGGTATCTCGTCGCCCTGTCCTTCGACGGGGCGAGCGGCGT
This sequence comes from Zavarzinia sp., assembly GCA_041915065.1. GTDB lineage: Bacteria > Pseudomonadota > Alphaproteobacteria > Zavarziniales > Zavarziniaceae > Zavarzinia. The sequence continues at coordinate 1,464 of JAYSCC010000470.1, read as the reverse complement.
GGCGCGCCTGCTGCAACGGCCGCGCAAGGCCGAAGCCCTGATCCGCGACGATGCCGCGGCGGAAGGCGCCGGCACGCCAGGCGGCCTCGGCCTCGGCGGCGGCACCCTCGTGCTCGCCGCGCAGGTCGCGCAGGCACGCCCCTATGAAGCCCATTACAACGGCAAGATCGACAGCCCCCGCCTCTATGCGCGGGCGGTCGACCTGGCCGATTTTCCGCCCACCGCCCAATTGGGCCTCCAGACGCCCGGCCTCGCCGGGGCCTGGGATTTCGCGCAGGACATCGGCGGCATCAGCTTCGCCGACCGCTCCGCCTTCGGGCGCAGCGGCAGCCTGCACCAGCTCCCGACCCGGGCCCTCACCGGTTACGACTGGCGCGACGAGACACGCTGTTTCCGCGACGCGCCGGAGCAATATGGCGCCGTGCATTTTCACGACGACGACATCTATGACGCCGGCTGGCCCGCCGACGTGACCTGGACCGTGCCGGAAGGGCAGGCCAGCGGTCTCTACGCCCTTCATATCGCGACGGCGGACGACGAGGATTACATCCCCTTCGTAATCCGCCCCGGCGCCGCCTCGCCCCGCGCCAAGGTACTGTTCCTGGTGCCAACCGCGAGCTATCTCGCCTATGGCAACGAGCATCTGGCGGTCGACGCCGCCCTGGCCGAGCGGGCGCACGACATCTTGACCGTGTTCAACGCCAACGACGTCTTCCTGATGGAACACCGGGAATATGGCGGCTCGCTCTATGACACCCATTCGGACGGCAGCGGCATCTGCTATTCCTCGCGGCTGCGCCCGCTGCTCAACATGCGGCCGAAATATCAGTCGTGGCTCGGCGGTTCCGGCTCCGCCCTGTGGCAGCTCAATGCCGACACCCATCTGCTCGACTGGATGGAACACGAGGGCATCGCCTACGACTGCATCACCGACGAGGACCTGGACCGCGACGGTGTCGCCGCCCTCGCCCCCTACCCTTGCGTGATGACCGGGACCCATCCCGAATATTATTCGACCCGGATGTGGGATGCGCTCGAAGCCTATAAGGCCCGGGGCGGCAATTTCATGGCCATGGGCGGCAATGCCTTCCACGCCAGGATCGCCTATCACCCGAGCCTGCCGGGCGTGATGGAAGTGCGCCGGGTCGAGATCGGCAATGGCTGGATGTGCGCCCCGGGCGAAGGCTTCCACGCCTTCACCGGCGAATACGGCGGTCTTTGGCGGCGCATCGGCCGCATGCCGCAGACCATGGCCGGCACCGGCTTCGCCGGCCAGGGCTTCGACATCTCCTCCTATTTCCGGCGCAATCTGGATAGTTACACGCCGCGCGCGGCCTTCATCTTCGAAGGTGTCGAGGACGAGATCATCGGCGATTTCGGCCTGATCGGCGGCGGCGCCGCCGGCATCGAGCTGGACCGCGCCGACTAAGCCCTGGGCACGCCGCCACACGCCCTGATACTGGC
>JAYSCC010000469.1:0-3103 GCA_041915065.1 Zavarzinia sp. | reverse complement strand
CGCCCTCGACCTCCGCGTTGCCGGGCAGCAGGGCCATCATGGCGCTGATCAGCGACGACTTGCCGGAACCACTTTCGCCGACCAGGCCGAGGACCTCGCCGCGGTCGAGGGTGAGGTCGACGTCGCGCACCGCCTGGACCTTGCCGCGCGGCGTCGCATAGGTGATCGAGAGATGTTCGACCGACAAGAGGGGGGCCGCGTTCATGACCGGCGCTCCGACTTGGGATCGAGCACGTCGCGGATCGCTTCGCCCAGAAAATTGAAGCCGACGGTCGCGATCACGATGGGAAGGCCGGCGGTGACGACCAGGAAGCCGCTCTGCCGGATGAAGGAGAAGCCGTCGTTCAGGATCGAACCCCAGCTCGGTGCCGGCGGCTGGGTCCCGAGGCCGATGAAGGAGAGGCCCGACTCGACCGAGATCACCATGGTCACATCCATGCACACGAGGACGATCAGCGGCCCGAACAGATTGGGCATGATGTGGCGGAACATGATGCGGGTGATCGGCGCCCCCATGGCCCGCGCCGCGAGGATGTATTCCGACTGCTTCAGCACGAGGGCCTGGCTGCGCACGAGGCGGGCATAGGCGGGCGTCGAATAGATGACGACGACGATGATCACCGTGCTCAGCCCCGGTCCGAGCACGGCACCGAGGGCGAGGGCCATGATCAGCAGGGGCAGCGACTTCACCGAGTCGAAGACCAGCATCAGCAGCTTGTCCACGAGGCGGGGGCCATAGCCGGCAATCAGCCCGAACACAGTGCCGAGGGCGACGGCGGCGCCCAGTGCCGCAGTCGACGCGATCAGCGCCGTCCGCGAGCCCCAGATGACGCGCGAGAGCACGTCTCGGCCGAGCTGGTCGGTGCCGAGGGGATGGGCCAGGCTCGGCCCCTGGAGCCGGGCGAGGATGTCGATCGCGACCGGGTCGTAAGGGGCTATCAGGGGCGCGAAGAGCGCCGCCAGGACGAGGAGCCCGACGCAGGCGACGGCGAAGGCGCCCGACGGATGGGCGACCAGTGCGCGCAGGAAGCCGCGCGCCCGGCCGACGGGCTTCGCGCCCGCCTCAGAGGGATTTGCGGACACGTGGGTCAAGGCGGGCTACCACGAGATCGGCGGCGACGGTGCAAAGCACGTAGCAGGCCGTGGTGACGAGGACGCAGCCGGTCAGCAGCGGGAAATTCCGCGTCGTGACGGCGTCATAGGTGAGTTTGCCGATGCCGGGCCGATTGAAGACGATTTCGATCAGCACGGCGCCCGACAGGAGGCTGCCGAAGCCCATGCCGATGATGGTGACCGTGGGCACCACCGCGATGGGCAGGGCGTAGCGCAACAGGATGGTGCCCTCGCCGAGGCCGAAGGCGCGCAGCATGCGGATGTGGTTCTCGGACAGGACTTCGATCATCGAGGCGCGGACGAGGCGGGCGAGGAAGCCGACCCAGGTCAAGCCGATCGCGAAAGAGGGCAGGATCAGGCGGCGCAACTGGTCGGCGACATCGCCGTCGGCACCCGCCCCCAGGGCGGGCAGCCATTTGAGCTGGACCGAGAAGATCAGCAGGCCGTAGATCGCGACCACGAAGGACGGCAGCGCGATGGTGACGGCGGCGAAGAGGCCGAGCACGCGGTCGGCGAGGCCGTTCTTGTGCAGGGCCGCCCAACAGCCGAGAGGGATACCGACCACGATCGCCCAGCCCAGGCCGATGGAAGCGAGCATCAGGGTCGAGGGCAGGGCGGTGAGAACGACGTCGGCGATCGGCCGCTTGCTCCACATGTCGATGCCGAGGTCGCCGGTGAAGGCGCCGGCGATGAAGTGCCACAATTGCTCGAATACCGGCTTGTCGAGGCCCATGCGGGCGACCAGCTCGGCCCGCATCGCATCGGTGGCGCGCGGGCCCAGGGCCATGGAGATCGGATCGCCGGGGATGACGTAGATCAGGCAGAACAGGACGGCGGTGGTGACCACCAGCACTGCAACTGACCAGAGAAGCCGCTGCGCTGTATACCAAATCACGGCTGCGGCCTCGTCGAAGCACCGGCGGACCGGCGAATCCGCAGGGTGAAACGGCTTTCTGTTCGATCCGAAGCCAAATGCACCGGCATCTCGGTCCTCTGTGGCAAGAAACTCTGTATACCGTACACCATATCTCTCGCAATGCATCACAAATTTGCAGTCGATTCCGAATGCCGAAAAAATGGGCGCCGGATCAGACCAGGTCGGGGCGGGGGAGGTATTGATAAGCGGGCTTGCGGGCCAGCAGACGCCGGACCAGGGGCTCGAAGGTGGAAAGCGGCAGGGTGTCATAGGCGGGATCGAAGGCGCATTCGTCCCAGTCCCGGCAAAAGCGGACGCAGGCGTCGTAATACCTGTGGCCCCGGAAGGCGTCGCGGGCGTTCGGGTCCTTGCCCAGCTTGTCGAAGTAGTAGAAGCCCTGGAAAATCGTATGGTGCGCGACCACCCAATAGTTCTCGTCCCCGACATAGGGGCGGAGCAGGGCGGCCGCCGCGGCGGCGTGATTGTCCGGTGCGGAGACGTCGCCGACATCGTGCAGCAGGGCGCAGACGATGGTTTCCTCGTCGGCGCCGTCGCGCAGCGCACGGGTGGCACTCTGCAGGGAATGCTCGAAGCGGTCGACCGGATAGCCGAGGTCGTCCCGGCCGAGGCTTTTCAGCATGTCGAGCAGGAAGTCGGCGTAGTGGCGTTCCTTGTGAAAGCGGCTCAACTCGGAGATCCGGCGGTGATCCTCGGCGTTGCCCGTGGTCATGCTGACGAAGCGGGGCGTGGTCATTTCAATATCCGATGCCGGGTTCGACCCGGTTGGTCAGGGGCTGGCCTGCGGCCCGGCGCAGTAGGTTGTCGGTCAGGATGTCCAGCGTGCGGTCGATGTAGGTGGCCGGGTCGTCGCAGGAGACATGGGGCGTGATGATCAGGTTCGGGGCGTCCCAGAGCGCCGATTCGGGGGGCAGGGGCTCCGGGGTCGTCACGTCGATCACCGCGCCGCCGAGATGGCCGGATTCGAGCGCAGCCGCCAGGGCCGCCTGATCGACCAGGGCGCCCCGGCCGAAGTTGGCGAAGGCGGCGCCCGGCTTCATGCGGGCGAAACGCTGC
>JAYSCC010000468.1:0-3107 GCA_041915065.1 Zavarzinia sp. | reverse complement strand
CTGGCGATAGGCGATCAGGTCGGCGACCGAGATCCGCTTGAGCCCGTGGCGTTCGGCAAAGGCCTGGATCTGCGTCCCCTTCATCACCGTGCCGTCGTCATTGGCGAGTTCGCAGATGACGCCGACCGGCGGCAGGCCGGCGAGCTTGCAGAGATCGACCGCCGCCTCGGTATGGCCGGAACGCATGAGCACGCCGCCGTCCCTGGCGATCAGCGGGAAGACATGGCCGGGACGGACGAAATCCGTCGGCCCCATGTTGTTGTTGGCCAGCGCCTGCACGGTGTTGGAGCGCTGCTCGGCCGAAATGCCGGTGGTGAGCCCGTGGCGGACATCGACCGTCACGGTAAAATTGGTGCCCAGCGGCGCATCGTTGGACGGCACCATGGGATCGAGCCGGAGCCGCCGCGCCTCCCCGACCGAAAGGGGCGCGCAGACGATGCCGCAGGTATGGCGGATGATGAAGGCCATCTTCTCCGGCGTGCACAGGGCGGCGGCGCAGATCAGGTCGCCTTCGTTCTCGCGGTCGTCGTCGTCGGTCACGACGACGATCTCGCCCCGGGCCATCGCAGCCACGGCTTCGGTCACGGCATGGGACACGTCACTCTCCTTCGGCACGCCCAATCCCATGAAGTCGTTGGGCGTCACGGCACCGGCCGTGACGCGCAGCAGCACTTCCGCGGTCTCCCGCGACAGCCAGGGCGTCTCGTTGTTACAGAGCTGGGTGACGGCCGCCGGCGACACGCCGAGGCGGCGCGCCAGTTCGATGCGGGTCAAGCCCTCGCGGTTCAGCCATTCCACCAGCTTCATGCCGGCAGTATAGCGAGGCTGAATTTAAGTTGAACTAAAATCTTAGACCGTTTCAGTCTGACAAAATCAATCCCAAGGCCCGCGCCAGGGCCGAAGCTGCTTCCGGAACGGCCGGATCAGGCCGACGCCGACCACGAATCCGCCGACATGGGCGAGCCAGGCGACGCTCTCGGCCGAAGCGGCGCCGGAAATGCCGTCGACCACCTGGATCACGAACCAGGCCCCGATCGCGATGAAGGCCGGTACCGGCAGCGGAAAGAAGCCGACCAGCAACACGACCGGCTGGCGCGGATAGAGCATGAGGTAGGCGCCGAGCACGCCGGAAATAGCGCCCGAAGCCCCGACCAGCGGCGCCTTCGAGAGTGGGTCAGCCAGGCCCTCGACCAGCGCCCCCATGACGGCACAGAAAAGATAGAAGCCGAGATAGCCGAGATGGCCCAAGGCATCCTCGACATTGTTGCCGAAGATCCACAGGAACAGCATGTTACCGCCCAGGTGCCAGAACGACCCGTGCAGGAAGGCATAGGTCACCAGGGTGAAGACGCTGGGCACGGCGCCGATGTCGTAATCGGCCGGCAGTCCCTCGAACAGGAAATAGGGCACGAAGCCGTAGCGGAGCGCGTCGAGGTCGGCATGGCCCGAGACCTGCTGCATCAGCCAGACCAGAAAGCAGGCGATCATCAGGAGATTGTTGACGATGGCGGGGCGCCGGGTCGGCAGGCCGTCAGAGATCGGAAAGACCAAGGTCACCCTTTCGCAGCAGCACAGCCTTCGACAGGAAGGCCGGCACCGTCGCCTCGACGGAAAGCCCCGCAGCCCCGAACAATCGCCCGAAATCCTCGGCGGCGTAACTGCTGAAATAGGGCTCGTGGAAGGCTTCGGGGAAGAAACTCAAGAGCCCGTCGAAATCCGGCGTGTCGCCGGTCTGCAAGGCGTCGACGACGATGGCGGCACCACCGGGCTTCAGCACTCGGGCGAATTCGGCCGCCACCTCGCCCCGCACCCTGGGCGGCAGTTCGTGGAAGAGATAGACGCAGGTCAGCGCATCCAGGCTCTCGTCGGCGAAAGGCAATGCCTCCGCCTTGGCCTGAATGAAGCCGAGCCGGCCGCGCCCCGAGAGCCTACGCCGGGCGCGCCGCAGATAGGCGGGCGAGAGATCGAGCGCCGTGACATGGAGCGGTGGCCAGGTCGCCTTCATGTCGGCGATCAGGCCACCGGTACCGCAAGCGACGTCGGCGACACGAAGGCCACGGAGATCGCGCCCGGCGATCACCCGTCGCAGCAGTGGCAGGGCCTGGCGTCGCATCGCTGCCGCCGCTCCCGTGAACAGCACCTCGACCTGCTGGTCGTAGAGTGCCGCCGAGTGGTCGGAGAGCCAGCCGTCGGTCTGATAATGGAAATTCTGCAAGTAGTAGCGGGGATAGACGCGGTCGAGATCTTCCGTCCGCACTTCCGCATGGCCGTGCTCGCGGTGGCGCCGGGCCACCGCCGGCAGGTCGCGGAAGAAGCGCAGGGCATCGCGGAGTGCCCGGCCCGGCCGGAGTGCCAGGTCGCCCGGCACGGCATAGGTTCCGGCCTCGATATGGCCGAGGTCGCGGGCGAAGAGTTCTTCGATCGAGGCGAGCAGCAGGCGCCAGCCGACCCCGGTGCGCGTCGCGGCCAGCCGGTCGCGGTCCTTCCGCGTCAGCCGCGCGGCCGCGAGATATTGCCCGGCGAACCAGGCCACCCGGGCGGCCCGGGCCGCACCGTAAGCCAGTTCGAATCTGCGCGACCGTGCCATGGCTCCTCCCGTCGGGACGAGCTTAAGGCCGCTCGCCCGCCGGTGGAACAGCTTGTGGCCCGCAGCCTCAGCGCTCGAAGTGGCTGACCAGTTCGATATGGGACGACCAGGCGAATTGGTCGACCGGCTGCACCGCCCCTAAACGGAAGCCGGCATCGGCCAGGATGCGGGCGTCGCGGGCGAAACTGGCCGGGTTGCAGGAGACGGCAACAATGCGGCGGACCGGGGATTCGGCCAGGGTGCGGGCCTGGGCCTCCGCCCCTTCGCGCGGCGGGTCGATCACCACGACGTCGCCTTCCGCGAATTCGACCGCCTCGACCGGCCGGCGATAGAGGTCGCGGCGCTTGGCCTCGACCGGCTTGATGCCCTTGGCCAGGCGCCGCGCCCGTTCCAGCGCCTCGACTGCCGCCGCATCACCCTCGAAGGCTTGCACCGGCAGGATCTTCGCCAGGGGGAAAGTGAAGGTACCGCAGCCGGCGAAGAGATCGACCGCCCGCTTGTGCCCTTCGCCGAGACGCGC
>JAYSCC010000467.1:0-3121 GCA_041915065.1 Zavarzinia sp. | reverse complement strand
CTTCGCGCGTGCCATCTGAGCATAATCGGCGAATTCCTCGGGCGTGACAAATCGATCCACCGCCACATGCTTGGGTGTCGGCTGGAGATATTGCCCGATGGTGATGAAATCGACCTCGGCCGAGCGGAGATCGTCCATCACCTGATAGACCTCGGCCTTGGTCTCGCCGAGGCCGACCATGATGCCGGACTTGGTGAAAATGGTCGGGTCCTGCTCCTTCACCTGGTTCAGCAGGCGGAGCGAATGGAAATAGCGCGCCCCCGGTCGGATCGTGGGATAGAGCCGCGGCACGGTTTCCAGATTGTGGTTGTAGACGTCGGGCTTGGCCGCGACCACGCTCTCCAGCGCACCGTCCTTGCGCATGAAATCCGGCGTCAGGATCTCGATCGTGGTGTTCGGCGCGGTCTCGCGGAGGCGCCGGATCACCTTGACGAATTGCTCCGCCCCGCCGTCCGCGAGGTCGTCGCGGTCGACCGAGGTGATGACGACATGTTCGAGCGCCATCTCGCCGACCGCGATCGCGACATTGTTCGGCTCGTCGGGATCGACATGGGGCGGCATGCCGGTCTTGATGTTGCAGAAGGCGCAAGCCCTGGTGCAGGTGTCGCCCAGGATCATCACCGTCGCATGCTTCTTCTTCCAGCATTCGCCGATGTTGGGGCAAGCCGCCTCTTCGCAGACCGTGTTCAGCTTCAGGCGCCGCATCATCGCGTGCGTCTCGCCGTATTCGGGGCTGGTGGGCGCCTTGACACGCAGCCAGTCGGGCTTGGGCGTGCGGATGCGCGCCTTCACCTGCTCTGTCACGTCCTTGACGGCTGAAAGGTCGTTCATGGTCATGCCTTAGATGTGAATGGCCCGGCCGTAGGCGTCAAGCACCGCTTCATGCATCATTTCGGAGAGGGTGGGATGCGGGAATACCGTGTGCATCAGCTCCTCCTCCGTGGTCTCCAGGCCCATGGCGACGACGAAGCCTTGGATCAGTTCCGTGACCTCGGCACCGACCATATGGGCACCCAGCAATTGCCCGGTCCTGGCGTCGAACACCGTCTTCACCAGGCCCTGGTCTTCACCCAAGGCAATGGCCTTGCCGTTGCCGGTGAAGGGGAAGCGGCCGACCTTGACGTCGTAGCCCGCCTCTTTCGCCTTCTTTTCCGTCAGGCCGACCGAAGCGACCTGCGGGTTGCAATAGGTGCAGCCCGGGATCTGTTCCTTCTTCATCGGATGCGGATGCAGCCCCTTGATCGCCTCGACGCAGATGACGCCTTCGTGCTCGGCCTTATGCGCCAGCATGGGCGGGCCGGCAACATCGCCAATAGCATAAAGCCCGGGCACATTGGTGCGGCCGAAGCCATCGATCTTGATGCAGCCCTTCTCGGTCGCGACGCCCAGGGCTTCGAGCCCCAGGTTCTCGATATTGCCGACCACGCCGACTGCCGAAATGACGCGGTCGACCGTGAGTTCGCTCTTGGCGCCCTTGGCGTCCTCGATCGTCGCGGTGACGCTGTCGGCGCCCTTCTTCAGGCCCAGGACTTTGGCCCCGGTCATGATCTTCATGCCCTGCTTTTCGAGCCGTTTGCGGGCGAAGGTAGCGATTTCCTCGTCCTCGACCGGCAGGATCTGCGGCAGCACTTCGACCACCGTGACCTCGACGCCGAGGGTCCGGTAGAAGCTGGCGAATTCGATGCCGATGGCACCCGAACCGACCACCAGGAGCGACTTCGGCGCCGCTTCCGGCACCATGGCCTCGAAATAGGTCCAGACCAGCTTGCCGTCCGGCTCCAGCCCCGGCAGGGCGCGCGGACGCGCCCCCGTGGCCAGGATCACATGTTTCGCCGCATAGTCGCCAACCTTGGCACCGTCCTTGGTGACCGAGACCGAGGTGGCGCCGGTCAGCGTCGCGGTACCGTCGATCACGGTCACCTTGTTCTTCTTCATGAGGAAGGCGACACCGCCGTTGAGCCGCTTGGAGACGGCGCGCGAACGCTCGACGATCTTCTTCACATCGAAGGCGATGCCGGTGGCCGACAGGCCGTAATCCCCGGCGTGCTCCATGTAGTGATAGATCTCGGCCGAACGAAGCAGTGCCTTGGTCGGGATGCAGCCCCAGTTTAGGCAGATGCCACCCAGGTGCTTCCGCTCGATGACCGCGGTCTTGAAGCCCAGTTGCGCCGCCCTTATCGCCGCGACATAGCCGCCCGGCCCGCCGCCCACCACGATGATGTCGAAGTTCTCAGCCATCGCCTTTTCCTCACAGCATCATGGTCATCGGGTCTTCGATCAGACCCTTGAAGGCGGCCAGGAATTCGGCGCCCACCGCCCCGTCCACCACCCGGTGGTCGCAGGACAGGGTCACCGTCATCACGGTGGCGACCGAGAGCGCGCCGTCCTTCACCACCGGGCGCTTCTCGCCGGCACCGATGGCCAGGATGGCGCCATGCGGCGGGTTGATCACGGCGGCGAATTCCTTGATCCCGAACATGCCGAGGTTGGAGATCGAGAAGGTGCCGCCCTGATACTCGACGGGTTTCAGCTTGCGGGCGCGGGCGCGTTCCGCCAGATCCTTGGTCTCGGCCGCGATGGTGGCGAGGCCCTTGGCTTCGGCGTTGAAGACGATCGGCGTGATCAAGCCGCCGTCGATCGCCACAGCAACGGCCACGTCGGCGTGCTTGTGGCGCAGGATCGCCTCGTCGGTCCAGGTCGCATTGGCGGCCGGGACCTTCTTCAGCGCCAGCGCAGATGCCCGCAGGATGAAGTCGTTGACCGAGATCTTGGCCGGCGACTTGGCGTTGAGCTGGGTGCGCAGGGCCAGCAGCGCGTCCAGCTCGCAATCGATGGTCAGGTAGAAATGCGGGATGGTGGACTTCGCCTCGGTCAGGCGCTTGGCCACGGTCTTGCGCATGCCGTCGTTCGGGATCGAGGTGAAGGAGCCTTCGGGGAACGGGAACACGGCCGGCTTGGGCGCCGGTGCCGCGGCCACGGGGGCCGTGGCGGCAGCGACCGGAGCCGGCGCCGCCTTGGGGGCCTTGGCCGCCGCTTCGACGTCGGCCTTCACGATCCGCCCATGCGGGCCGGAGCCCTTCACCGCGGCGAGATCGACACCAGCATCCTTCGCAATTCTCTT
>JAYSCC010000466.1:0-3128 GCA_041915065.1 Zavarzinia sp. | reverse complement strand
TCAGCGTGATCATGACCGGCACATTGATGCCGAAGGCCTGAACGAGGCGCGGATTCTCGGTCGCCGCGCGGAGGTAGGAGCCGAGCCTTGTGCGCTCGATCGCATACCAGGTGGCGATACAGACCACGACCGAGAGCAAGACGACCCAGCCGCGGTAGAAGGGCAGGAACATGAAGCCGAGATTGGTGCCCCCGGCCAGGGCTGTGGGCACGGGATAGGCCTGGCCGGAGACACCAAACTCATGCTTGAAGCTGCCTTCGAGCATCAGGGCGATGCCGAAGGTGAGCAACAACCCGTAGAGATGATCGAGCTTGTAGAGCCTCGACAGCATCGTCTTTTCGATGACGATGCCGAGCAGGCCGACGATGACGGGTGCGATCACCAAAGCGCCCCAATAGCCGATCCCCGCGTATTGCATCAGGAACCAGGCCACGAAGGCGCCCACCATATAGAGAGCGCCATGGGCGAAGTTGATCACGTTCAACATGCCGAAGATCACGGCGAGGCCCAGGCTCAACAGCGCGTAGAACGAGCCGTTGATGAGGCCGAGCAGCAACTGCCCGAACAGGGCTTGAGGCGGAATGCCGAGAAGCTCGAACATGCAATTTCCCGTCGTCGTCGGTCCCGGAGGCTTCGGTTACTGCACCAGCGGGCAGCCGGACTTCGCCGGGTCCTGGAACGCCTGGTCGCCCGGCACCGTCTTCACCACCTTATAGAGGTCCCATTCACCCTTCGATTCCGAAGGCTTCTTGACTTCCATCAGGTACATGTCGTGGATCACGCTGCCGTTGGCGCCGATCTTGCCGTTGTGGATGACGTCGTCCTCCACCGGCGTCGCCTTCATCTTCGCGGCCACGGTCTTGCCGTCGTCGGTGCCGGCGTCCTTCACCGCCTTCAGGTAATGCAGCACGCCCGAATAGACGGCGGCCTGCACCATGGTCGGTTCCTTGCCGAACTTGTCGAAGAACTTCTTCGAGAAGGCGCGGGTCTTGTCGTCCAGGTCCCAATAGAAACCGGTGGTGACGTTCAGGCCCTGGCCCAGATCGAGCCCGATCGAATGGATGTCGGACAGGAAGGCGAGCAGCGCCACCAGCTTCTGGCCGCCGGCGACGATGCCGAATTCGGACGCCTGCTTCACCGAGTTGATGGTGTCCTGGCCGGCATTGGCGAGGCCGATCACCTTGGCGCCCGAGGACTGGGCCTGCAGCAGGAAGGACGACAGGTCGGCCGAGGGGAACGGATGGCGGACCGAGCCCACCACCTTGCCGCCCATTTCGGTAATCACCGAAGTCGCATCGGCTTCCAGGCTGTGGCCGAAGGCGTAGTCGGCGGTCAGGATGAACCAGCTGTCACCGCCGTTGGCGATCACGGTCGGCGGCGTCACATGGGCCAGGGCATAGGTGTCGTAGATCCAGTGGAAGCCGGTCGCCGAGCATTCCTTCTGGGTCAGGCGCACCGAGGCAGCGCCGGTGTTGATGGTGACCACGCCCTTTTCGGCGCCCACGCCCTGCACGGCCAGACCGACCGCCGAGTTGGTCATGTCGATCATCATGTCGACGCCCTTGGCGTCGACCCATTCACGGGCGATGTTGGCGCCGATGTCGGCCTTGTTCTGGTGGTCGGCCGAGATCAGTTCGATCGGCTTGCCGTCGACCGTGCCGCCGAAATCGGCGATCGCCATTTCAGCGGCCGTGATCGAGCCTTTGCCGGCGACGTCGGCATAGACGCCGGAGAGATCGGTCAGCACGCCGATCACCACCTTGTCGCCGGAAATGCCGGCCGCCATCGCGGAACCGGCCAGCATGGCAGAAGCCGCCACACCGGCGAGCAGCGTCTTGGCGAGCAGAGCCTTCTTGAACATCGTCTTCCTCCCGATCAACGATTATGCAGGTATGTTATTTGATGCGTTACACGCCGAGATAGGTGACCAGCCGTTCCTTGTTGGCGGCAAGTTCCGCCGCGGTCATGGCGTCGACGACGTGGCCGTCCTCGATCACATAGAAGCGGTCGGCGATGGTCGAAACAAAATGGATCGACTGTTCGACCAGGATCATGGTCAGGCCGCCTTCCTTGAGGCGGCGCACGGCCTGGCCGATCTGCTGCACGATCACCGGGGCTAGGCCTTCGGTCGGCTCGTCGAGCAGGATGAAATCGGCCCCGGTGCGCAGAATGCGGGCGATCGCCAGCATCTGCTGTTCGCCGCCCGAGAGCTTGGTGCCCGGGCTGGTGAGGCGTTCGCGCAGATTCGGGAACAGGGTGAAAATGTCCTCGACGCTCATGCCGCCCGGCTTGATCACCGGCGGCAGCATCAGGTTCTCCTGCACGTTCAGGCTGGCGAAGATGCCCCGCTCCTCCGGCACGTAACCGATGCCGAGGCGGGCAATCCGGTTTGGCTGGGCGCCGACGATCTCGACCCCGTCGAACATGATCGAGCCGGTGCGCCGGCCGACCAGCCCCATCACCGAGCGGAGCGTGGTGGTCTTGCCGGCACCGTTCCGGCCCAGCAGGGCGACCACTTCGCCGCGCCGGACCTCGATGTCGATGCCGTGCAGGACGTGGCTCTCGCCGTAATAGGCGTTGAGCCCGGCGATCTTCAGGCGGAGCGCGCCGTCCGCCGCCGCCATTGTCTTCGCCGCCGCCTCAGCCATGGCCGGTCCCCATGTAGGCCTCGATCACGGCCGGGTTCTTGGAAACGCTGTCATAGGGCCCTTCGGCCAGGATCTGGCCGCGCTGGAGTACGGTGATCGTGTCGGAAAGGCCGGAGACGACAGACATATTGTGTTCCACCATCAGGATGGTGCGGCCTTCGCGCACCCGACGGATCAGCTCGATGATACGCCCGACGTCCTCGTGCCCCATGCCCTGGGTCGGCTCGTCGAGCAGCATCAGGTCGGGATCGAGGGCGAGTGTGGTCGCGATTTCCAACGCCCGCTTGCGGCCGTAGGAGAGTTCGACCGCGAGCGTGTTCAGATAGGCGGACAGGCCGACCGCGTCGACCAGTTCCCGCGCCCGCTCGTCGAGATAATCGAGTTCGCGTACGGAACGCCAGAAATGGAACACCTTGGGGCTCGACGCCTGCAGGGCGACGCGCACGTTCTCCAGTACCGTCAGATGCGGAAAGACGGCCG
>JAYSCC010000465.1:0-3128 GCA_041915065.1 Zavarzinia sp. | reverse complement strand
CGAGCCGATCGGCCCGACCGAAGCCAACCTGAAGGCCTCCATCGCCGGCGAGACCCACGAGTACACCGACATGTATCCGGGCATGGCCAAGACGGCGCGCGAGGAAGGCTTCGACGAGATCGCCGACTGGTTCGAGACCCTGGCCAAGGCCGAAAAGTCGCACGCCGGCCGCTTCCAGAAGGCGCTGGACACGCTCGACTGAGCGCAGAAAGCCAACGTAACGCCGGGGGTGGCCGCCACCCCCGACGGTGCATCGGTCTCGGCAAGGGGGGAACGGCATGAGGGAAGGTTCGCTCGGGGCGCCGACGCGCCATCCGCTGGCGTGGAACGACCCGGATTTCTATGACGAGGCCAAGCTCGACGCCGAGATCCGCCGCGTCTTCGACATCTGCCACGGCTGCCGGCGCTGCTTCAACCTGTGCGACTCCTTCCCTCGCCTGTTCGACCTCGCCGATTCGTCGGAAGACGGCGAGTTGCACGGGGTGAAGTCCGAGGCCTTCAAGCCGGTCGTGGATGCCTGCACCCTGTGCGACCTCTGCTTCATGACCAAATGCCCCTATGTGCCGCCCCATGAATTCAACCTGGACTTCCCGCATCTGATGCTGCGCTACCGCGCCGTCGAACATGCCAAGGGCAAGACGCCCTTCGTCCAGAAGCAGCTCAGCCGGACCGACCGCAACGGCTAGCTGGCCGGTGTGATGCCCGGCGTCGCCAATTGGGCGAGCAGCACGGAAAACCACTTCACCCGCAACCTGATGGAAAAGGCGGCCGGGATCGACGCCCACGCCGTGCTGCCCAAATTCTGCGGCGACACGCTGAAGCGCCAGGCCGCCAAGACCCCGGCCGAGCCCAACCGCGACGCCCCCGCCTTCGGCCGCAAGGCGGTGATCTACGCGACCTGTTTCGCCAATTACAATGCGCCGGAGATCGGCATGGCGGCGCGCGCCGTGCTGGCCAAGAACGGCGTTTCGACCGAGGTGGTCTATCCCAAGTGCTGCGGCATGCCGATGCTGGAGCACGGCAATCTCGAAGGCGTCGCCGCCAACGCCAAGGCGATCACGGCCGAGCTGCTGCCCTGGGTCGACAAGGGTTACGACGTGATCGCCCTGGTGCCGTCCTGCGCGCTGATGATGAAATTCGAATGGGCGCTGCTGCTACCGGATGACGCCGAGATCAAGCGCCTCGCCAAGGCGGTCTACGACATTCCGGAATATGTCGTCGACATCGCCAAGAAGGAGGGGCTGGCACCCGGCCTCACCCCCCTCGAAGGCGGCATCGCGGTCCACATCGCCTGCCACGCCAGGGCGCAGAACATGGGCCAGAAGGCGGCCGAGATGCTGAAGCTGATCCCCGGCCAGGACCTTCAGGTAATCGAGCGCTGCTCGGGCCACGGCGGCTCCTGGGGCGTGCTCAAGGAGTTCCACGAGGTGGCGCTCAAGGTCGGCAAGCCGGTGGCGCGCACGGCCGCCAAATCGGGCAAGGCCCATGTCGCCTCCGAATGCCCGCTGGCCGGCGCCCATATCATCGAGGGGATGAAGGCGCTCGGTCCCGCGGAAGCGGAGAGGGCACCGGCCAAGGCGCCCCATCCGATCGAGCTTTTCGCCCGCGCCTACGGGCTCTGAACGAGGAAAACGCCATGCCCAAGGCGGCCCGGCTGATCACCGCCGACGACATCCTGCCCCTCGCCACCTATGCAGCCGAGCGGAAGGCGCGGCGGGCCGCCATCGTCGAGCTGAAGCGCCGCCGCCGGCTCGCGGTCGGCCCCTATGCCACCCTGCATTTCGAGTGTTTCGAGACCATGTGGATGCAGGTCCAGGAAATGCTCTACATCGAGAAGGGCGGCGACGAACAATTGGCCGACGAACTGGCGGCCTACAACCCGATGATCCCGAAGGGTGCCGAACTGACCTGCACCCTGATGTTCGAGATCGAGGACGAATTCCGCCGCGCCCGCATCCTGTCGCGCCTCGGCGGCATCGAGGACAGCCTGGTGATCCGGCTCGGCCCGATCACCGTGCGCGCCGTACCCGAAGGCGACGTCGAGCGGACCAAAGCCGACGGCAAGACTTCCGCCGTCCATTTCCTGCATTTCCCCTTCACGCCGGAAGCGATCGCCGCCTTCAAGGACCCCGGCGTCGAAGCCCTGATCGCTTTCGAGCACCCGGACTACGGCCACCTCGCCGTGATCCCCCCCGCCACCCGCGCCGCCCTGGCCGAGGATTTCGCGGGGTGACAAAGGGCACCACGACCGACGATGCCGGCGGGCCCGAATCGCAGCGTCCTGCGGGCGACGCGTCGAAGCTGAAGGCGCTGCGCCACGCCCTGCTCGAAGGCGAGGAGAGCGGCCCACCACGGGCGCTCGACATCGCGACGTTTCTGGCCGAACGACGGACCGAGAGGGGCTGACGGAACTGCTCCCACGCCGCCAGCCCATGGGCATGGCGACTGAACGGGGCTGCGTCACCCGGGCGCGATCAGGGTGAGTTTCGGGAAATAGGTCCGGTAGCGTGCCGCGTCCCTGGTCAGCAGGTGGTGGCCGGCCACCGCGGCATGGGCGCCGATCAGGAAATCCGGCAGCGGGGAGCGCTTCTCCCCGCCGCGGCGGCGATAGGCGAGGATGGATTTCCCGGCCAGGAAGGCGGCCTCATAGGGCAGGGCTTCCCGTGTCAGCAGGCTCGCCGGCAGGGCTTCCTCCAGCTCCTCGATGCGGCTGAAGCGGACCGAGACTTCGGCATAGACGATCGGATTGATGACCAGGCGCGAGGTTTCTGCCACCCGCTCCAGCGCGGCGGCGGACCAAGCGTACCAACGCGGATCCTCAGTCATGATGTCGAGCAACACATTGCTGTCGACCAGGACCGTGGTCATTCAGTCCTCCCGGGTCAAGGCCATGATCTGGTCGGTGGTCAGCCCGACGTCGCCCCTGCCCTTCAGCCGCTCGATCAGGCGGGCGCCACGGGTGTCGGCGCGCCGGCCCTTGGCCGGCACGATGCGGACCGAGGTGCCGTCGAATTCGAAGGCGACTTCGGTATGGGGCAGCAGGCCCGCCTTCTCCCGGATTTCGACCGGGATGGTCACCTGTCCCTTGGCGGTGATGCGCATGACACTCTCCCAATTCTTACTTCTTA
>JAYSCC010000464.1:0-3157 GCA_041915065.1 Zavarzinia sp. | reverse complement strand
TATCTGACCCTCGACCGGCGCCGGATCCAGCCCGCCGCTGCCTTCGGCCTGGGCCAGGTGCGGGCGAAATACAACGATTGGAAGGGGGCGGCGCCGCAATATGCCCGCGCCGCCCAGGCCGCGCCGACCGATCCGCGGGTCCTGAACAATTACGGTTTCGCCCTGCTGAAGACCGGTGATTTCGCCACCGCCTACGACGTGCTGTCGCGCGCGGCCCAGCTCGCCGGGGAAAATTCCCAGGTTCGCACCAACCTTGCCATCGCCGCCCTGAACAGCGGGCACGACGACAGGGTCACCGCCATTCTCAGTCCCCTGCCGGCCGGCGAACGCGACGCCGCCCTTGCCTTTGCCCGGAGTTGGAAGCCATGACCCTGAAACGATCCGCCCTCGCTGCCCTGGGCCTGGTGCTGGCCGTCGCCGGCGCCGATGCCGCCCTGGCGCAACAGACCTTGAACAGCTACGGCCAGCCCGGCGCCGCGCCGGCGCTGCCGCCTTTCGCCCGCGTCCGTGCCATGCTGCAAGCCCAATATGCCGCGACCCCGGCGCGTACCGCGACGAATGGCGACGAATCCCAGAAGATGTACGAGAACTATCTGGCCTCGATCGGCAAGGGCGGCGCCGGCCCGGCGATCGGCAAGCTGAGCGACATGACGTCGTCGGGCAGCACGTCGTCCAAGTAATCCGGGTCCAAGTGATTCGGGCTGAATGATCCGTCGGGCGTGCGCCCCGGACCGGGCATCTGTGGGTGCCCGGTCTCGTTTCCGCCGCTACTTGCCGGGCTTGGCCAGGCTGTCGATCACGCGGCGGCAGATATCGAAGCTGAGCGGCTTGTTCAGCACGATCGGGGCGAGGCCCCGGTGCGAGGCCGCTTCCGCCACCAGTTCGGGATTGCCACTCATCAGTACGACCTGCTCGGTATGGCGGAGCAGGGTCATGATTTCGGCCGCGCGGACACCACCGAGCTGGGGCATGCCGACGTCCATCAGCACGACGTCGGGCCGCTGTTCGCGCGCCATTTCGACCGCTTCGATGCCGTTCGCCGCCTGGAGCACGCGGTAACCCACCCTCTCGAACAGCTCGGCGAGTTCGCTCCGCAGGTCGTGGTCGTCGTCGACGACCAGGAGAGAGGGCCGCTTGTCGTCAGGTGCCGGCAGGGCTGCACTCATGACACACCGGTCGGCGCTTCTTCGACATAGACGGGGATATCGAGGCGGAACACGGCCCCTGCCGATTCGTTGCGCGCACTGATGCTGCCCCCCATGTCGGTCATCAACGTCCGGCAGATGGAGAGCCCGAGGCCGGTGCCGGAGCCCACTTCCTTCAAGGTGAAGAAGGCGTCGAAGATGCGGTTCATGACGTCGGGCGGAATGCCGCCACCGGTATCCGAGACCTCGACCTGGACCCGGTCCGAGGTGCCGTCGTCATAGACGGAAATATGGATCTCGCCCCGGGTCGGCTCGTTGCGGCTCTTGGCCGCGTCGGCGATGGCGTCTCGGGCATTGACCACGAGGTTGAGGAAGACCTGCTGCAGCGAGACAGGATTGGCCCGAAGCGGCCGGCAATAGGACGGCGCATGGCAATAAAGGGCGATGCCCCGGTTGCGCAGGCTGCCTTCCGTCAGGTGCCGGATATTGTCCATGATCTCGATGACCGAGACCGGACGGAGCCCCAGGGTGCGGCGGTCGGGATGGGCGAGCGTACGGATGGCGCCGATGATCTCGCCCGCCCGGAGCGCCTGGTCGTGGATGCGGTCGAGCTTGCTGATCACGATCGCCTGTTCCGCGGTGCCGACCGAATTGGTGCGCTCGTTCTCGGTCTCGATCGCCAGCTTGGCGTTCTTCACCGCCATGGCGATGACCGAAAGCGGCTGGCTGATCTCGTGGGCGATCACGGTCATCAACTCGCCGAGCGTGGCCAGCTTGGCGGTATTGATCAGCACGTTCTTCTGTTCGTCGACCTGGAACGCCTGGGTCGCGATCAGCGACAGGCGCTGCATCAGGGCGAGCTGCGAGGGCTCGAAATAGCCGGGCGTGCGATGCAAGGCGACCAGCATGGCGGCTTCGCTGCCGATCGTCAGCGGCGCCACCAGGGCGGTGCGGAAGCGCTCGCGGATGATCTCCGGGAAGGCCGGCCATTCGCGGGTGGTGGCGAGGTCACCGACCACCAGGGCCTCGCCCATCAGGGCGGCGTCGATCACTTCGCCGAGCGGCCAGTGCAACCCGGTCAGGGCCGGATCGGTAGCGACCACGGTGAGCAATTCGTCGCGCGTGCGCCGGCGCACCACCAAGGCTTCGTCGAAGCGGAGCAGGCGCGAGAACAGATTGAACAGGTCGGCGCATTTGTCGGCCAGCGGGCTCGGCTGGATCAGGGCGCGCAGCGACGCCAGCAGGACATCCGCTTCCTCGCGCAGGCGCATTTCGCGGTTGCGGTTGGCTTCCGCCCGCTCGAGCAGCTCGACCAACTCGCCGCGATGCTGTTCGTCGAAAGGCCGGCCGCTCCACACCTTGCCGACGCCGACATAGCCGCCGTCGCCGCCCGGGCTGCCGGTCAGCGTGAAATTGACCACCGCACCGTCGCGCTGGGAAAAGCTCAACGCCACGTCGCGCATCGGCGCCTTGCGATTCAGCAGGGCGGTGATCGCGACACCCTGGGCCGGATAGAGCGTGCGCTGGGCCAGGCGATCCAAGCGCGCACCGCGCAGCAATTGAATCACCGCCGGGTCGCAGCCGACGTCGAGCGGCGAAATCTCCTCGACCCGGAGATCGGGACCAGCGCGCCAGGTGAAATCCGCGGCGAGGCTGAGAAGATCGGGAAGCGGCACGAGATCCGCAGCATTGGCCATGGTCAGCGCCCCGCCGTGGCGCAGTTGAGCACCGGCGATTTCACTCGAGCTCGGCCCCGTGTCGATCGATACACTGCACTGCCCCTTTTTGCGCTCGTTGCCCAGCCGACGACGTCGCCACCTCACCAAACCGCCAACCTGAGAGGCACGACACCCTCACATGGCCCTCACCGGCGGCGATCTGCCGCTGGCGGGGCTTTCTCATGCTCGGCCCCAGGTTATTGAAAGTTGGTGAATGCGGCGTAAATTTCTCCCGCAACGGCGCTTCATGAAATTACAGTGTCCGCAACGGCCTGTCGCGCGAATCACTCGGGA
>JAYSCC010000463.1:0-3179 GCA_041915065.1 Zavarzinia sp. | reverse complement strand
TGAACCGCGCCGGGTTTGTCGGAGGCCAATCCTTTTGAGAGGATCTGGCGATGACGAATGAGAGTGCGATGAAGTTTTCCCCCGAGATGCGAGCGCGGGCGGTGCGCATGGTGCTGGACCACGAGGGGGATCATCCCTCGCGCTGGGCGGCGATCTCGTCGGTGGCGGCCAAGATCGGCTGCACGGCGGAGACGCTGCGGCTGTGGATCAAGAAGGCCGAGCGTGACAGTGCGGACGGCGGCCGCGCCGGCGATGTGGAAGCCCGGCTGAAGGCGCTGGAGCGCGAGAACCGGGAGCTTCGGCAGGCGAACGAGATCCTGCGCAAGGCGTCGGCGTATTTTGCCCTGGCGGAGCTCGACCGCCGACACAAGCCATGATCGCCTTCATCGACGATTACCGGGGCGCCTACGGGGTCGAGCCGATCTGCCGGGTTCTGCCGATCGCCCCGTCGACCTATCGGGCCGCGGTGGCGCGCCGCCTCGATCCCTCGAAGGCACCGGCCCGGAGCCGCCGGGATGCCGGCCTGCGCCTGGCGATCCGCCGGGTGTTCGAGGAGAACTTCTCGGTCTATGGCGTGCGCAAGGTCTGGCGCCAGTTGCTGCGGGAGGGCGAAAGTGTCGCCCGCTGCACGGTCGCCCGCCTGATGAGGGATATGGGGCTCCGGGGCGCCATCCGCGGCAAGCCGGTGAAGACCACGGTGAGCAGCCGAACCGGGGCCTGTCCTCGGGATCTGGTGAACCGGCAGTTCGCCGCGCCGAGGCCGAATGCGCTCTGGCTCTCGGACTTCACCTATGTCGCCACCTGGAGCGGCTTCGTCTATGTGGCCTTCGTGATCGATGCCTTTGCCCGGCGCATCGTCGGCTGGCGGGTCGGCCGGACGGCCCACGCGGGCTTCGCTCTCGACGCTCTGGAACAGGCCCTGCAGGCCCGCCGCCCCGGTCCGGGCGACGAGCTCGTCCACCACAGTGATCGCGGCACCCAATATGTCTCGATCCGCTATACCGAGCGCCTGGCCGAGGCCGGCGTGATGCCCTCCGTCGGCAGCGTGGGGGACTCTTACGACAATGCCCTCGCCGAAACGGTCAATGGTCTCTACAAGGCCGAGGTGATCCATCGGCGCGGGCCGTGGCGCTCCTTCGAGGCCGTCGAGTTCGCGACCCTCGAATGGGTGGACTGGTTCAACAATCGCCGCCTTCTCGAGCCGATCGGATATATCCCGCCGGCCGAGGCGGAACGGCGATACTATGAGCAGCGAGACACGGCAAAGGCGGCGTGACTCAAATCAACACGCCTCCGACAAACCCGGCGCGGTTCAACAGTCCGCGAGCCGGTTTCGACGAGGATTTCGGCCGGCATGCCCGGCTTGAGCATGGAAGCGATGGCGGGTGGCAGGGCAGTGCGCTCGATACGGATGCGGGCCAGATAGTGCGAACGGCCGGTCTGGGGGTCGGTGATCGCGTCCGGGGAGACAGTTTCGACCGTGCCTCGGGTCTCTGGCGTCGTGCGCTGATCGAAGGCCGGGAAGCGGACCCGGGCCGTCAGGCCGCTCGCGACCTGGTCGATATCGGCGGGAGCGATCTGGGCTTCGACCGTCATGCGGTCTTGTTCCGGCACGATCTGCATCAGGGTCTCGCCGGCACTGACCACGCCGCCCGGGGTGTGAACGACCGATTCATGGACCACGCCCGTCACCGGCGAGGGGATGTCGATCCGGTGCAACTGGTCTTCGGCGGCGCTCCTGCGTTCTGCGAGTTCGGCGAGCTTCGCGTCGACGTCGCGCAATTCCGACAAGACGTCCTTCAGGTGCTGGGTGTCGACCTGGAGCACCTGCAGCTCGAGTTCGGCGATCTTCTGCTTGGTCTCGGCGACCGCGGAGAGCAACTGGCCGCGCTCGCCTGCGATCCGCGCCTGGTCCCGTTCGAGTGCCTTGAGGCGCGACAGGGGCACGAGGTTCTGCTTGTGCAGCGTCCGGATACCCGTGAGTTCCTCGGCGATGAGCGACAATTCGCGGTCCTTGGCGGCGATCTGGGCCTTCAGGCCTTCGATGTTCTGGCTCGCCTGGGCGACCTGTTCCCGCAGCCGGGCGACCTCGCCGTCACGCGAGGCCCTGAGGGCCATCAGGACCCGCAGTTCCGCCGTCCAGGCGTCGGCGGCCTCGGTGCCTTCCGCAGGAATCGGGTCGGGCCGGTCGAGGCCGTCGCGCTCGGCGATCAGGCGGAGCCGGCGGGCCGTCAGCGACAGGATCTGGCTTCGGACGATGCCGAGGCTCGCTTCCGCCTGGGTGCCGTCGAGCCGGATCAGTATCTGGCCGGCTGCCACCCGGTCGCCGTTGCGGGCCAGGATCGCACCGACGATGCCGCCTTCCAGGTGCTGCACGCGCTTGACGTCGGACTCGACGACGACCCGGCCCTGGGCGACCACGGCACCGGCGATCTCGGCAAAGGCGCTCCAGGCGATCAGGCCGGCGAAGATCCCGAGGACGAGGCCGAGGCCGACCACGGCATGACGGCGCAGGCTGCGCTCGATCGCCATCAGCCGGCGCTCCGGGCTGGTGCCGGTGACGCGCCGGCCCGGGGTGGTGCCAGGATGCGCTGGAGGATCTCGTCCTTGGGGCCGAAGGCCTTCACCGTGCCGTGGGCGAGCATCAGGACCTTGTTGGCATGGGCCAGGGCCGAAGGCCGGTGGGCGACGATCAGGACGATGGCGCCGGCCGCCTTGGCGCGGGCGATCCCCGCGGCCAGGGCAGCCTCGCCCTCGGCATCGAGATTGGCGTTCGGCTCGTCCAGCAGGAGCAGGAAGGGATTGCGGAACAGGGCGCGGGCGAGCGCCACGCGCTGGCGCTGACCGGCCGACAGGGCGGCACCCCCTTCGCCGATGTCGGTGTCGTAGCCGGCGGCGAAGCCGCGCACCATCTGGTCGACCCCGGCCGCGGCCGCCGCTTCGAGGATTTCGGGCGCGGCGGCGCCGGGGGCGAAGCGGGCGATGTTCTCGGCGATGGTGCCGGCCAGCAGGCCGACCGCCTGGGGCAAATAGCCGATGAAACGCCCCGCCGCTTGCCGTGACCATTGCGACAGTTCCGCCCCGTCGAGGCGGACGCTGCCCCGCGCCGGCGGCCAGAGCCCGGCGAGGCTGCGGATCAGGGTCGACTTGCCGGAGCCGGAGGGGCCCATCACGCCGAG
>JAYSCC010000462.1:0-3203 GCA_041915065.1 Zavarzinia sp. | reverse complement strand
CACCGCTGCCCGGCGGTGACGACACGCTGCTACGCGCCGCCATGCGCTTCGGCGGGCCGACGCCCTATGCGGCCGTCCATGGCGCCGGCTATCGCGCGATCTATGACTTGGCTAACCTCGACCGCACGCGTTTCATGATTTCGACCGGCGAATCGGGCAATCCCTATTCGCCCCATTGGGACGATCTGGCCCCCCTCTGGGCCGAGGTTCGCTATGTCGAGATCCCGACCGAGCCGGCCGCGATCGAAAAAACCGCGGCCAGCCATCAGCAGTTCTTGCCGCGATGATGATCTTGATCACAGAATTGGTCGACCCGTCGGTTATGGTAACCGGATCGTTGACACCGGAGGGCCAGGGGCATGCGGAGAAAGGCGATCGGATCGACCCGCTTGGCGCGGCTGGCACCCCTCGCCCTCGTCGTCGGGCTCAGCGGTAGCGCTATTGCGGCAGAGACGATGGACGCCATCGGCGTGCAGGACGGTCGCCTGACCGGCGACGTCGATGGCAAGCGGCTCGACGCCGGAGCTGTCATCGGCACCGATTTCGACGAGGGTGGGATGGTCTATTCGATCATCGATGCCGCGAACGATCCTTTCCTGCCCGGGCTGTGGCGCTATCGCGTCGCCTGGCGGGCCCAGAGCGACCGCGAATGGACACCCATGTGCCGTAATTCCCGCGGCAGCACCGGCTGGGCCTATGTCAGCATGGACGACGGCGCCCCCCGCTTCACTTGCGAGGACGCGGAAACTGCCCGCTGCCTGGGCCGGACCAGCGGATTGACCGCGAAGAAGGCCCTCAGCACCTGCTTGGGCCGGTAAATTTCTGCGGCATCGCACCATAATTCTTGCCGCGGTGCGGCAGATTCATGAACATCGATGGCAGTTCCCCGTAACCTGTGCGGAGCTTGCCCATGCCAGACGATGCAGCCACCAGCTTTTCCCACGTCAAGCCCGGTGACACCGAGTTCCAGGGCGCGGGCCTGCGCGACTTCTTCCTCTATCGTGATCTCGGCATCGCCGAGGCGACCGGCGGCAAGGTGATCGCCCAGCTCGTCAAGGCCGGCGACGTCCCGCCGACCGAAGGCACCGGCTGGCACCGCCATGCCGCCGATTTCCACATCGTCATCATGCTGAAGGGCTGGGCCCGCTTCATGTATGAGGACAAGGAGACCCTGGTTTCCGCCGGCGACTGCGTGCACCAGCGCCCGGGCATCGTGCACTACCTGTTCGATTATTCGCCGGACATGGAATATCTCGAAGTCGTCGGGCCGGCCGATTTCGCCACCATCGAGATGAAAGGCCCCTGCCCGGTTCCGCCGCCGACCCCCTGGGCCTGATCACCAGAGCGGCAAAACGCCGACATCGGGCCGCCCTGCGCGGAGGTGCTGGCGCCGGGCCAGCAGCACGGCGAGCGTGCCCAGCATGATCTGGGACGCGATCAGGCAGAGATGGCCGACGCCGGTCAGCAGCGGGCCGTCGAGCAAGCCTTGGGCCTCCGCCTGGGCGTCCAGGCCGAGCACCGCCCAGGGCAGGACCAGAAGGCCGAGGCCGGCAATCAGCAGAACGAGCCAGATCGCCACCACGCCACCTCCGGGCGAAGCCCGCCAATTGACGAAGAGGGATTGCGGGCGGTCCGGGTCGCTGGCCCGCCAAGTCTCGATCATCACGAGCCCGGCGAAGACGATGTTCAATCCCGGCAGGACGGCGAGCAGGATCACGGTCGGCAGCGGCCAGGCCGCGTCGCCGACGCCGAGCGCCGGCAGATTGCCGCGCAGCCCCGCGATCAACTGGATCAGCGCCACCGCCACGCAACCGAGCGCGCCGACTTCGAGCCACGACCAAAAGACCGCCGCCTCCACGGCGGCGCCACCGCCACCCTGTTGGACCCGCAGCAGCCTGTCGAGCGCCACCACGGAAATCGCCGCCGCGGCGAGGGCGAGCCCGGCCACCGCCAGCGCGCGCGGCGTCATCGCCCGATAGATCGGCGAACCGCCCGCACTGCCACTGGCCATCGCAACCTCCCGACACTCGAAACCGGAGTCGGGTGATTCTGCAGTGCGAGGTTTTTACTTTCCGTTACCTCAGACACCGACCGCCAAGCGGGCCAAGGCTTCGGCCAGGCGGCTGCGGCTGCGCTGGGTCTCTTCGCTGCGCTCGCGCTGTTCCTCGATCACTTCAGGCGGGGCCTTGGCGACGAAGGCGGCATTGCCGAGCTTGGCCGCGATCTTGGCCAGTTCCTGATCCGCCTTGGCGATCTCCTTCTCGAGCCGCTTGCGTTCCGCGACCAGATCGATGACGTCGCCGAGCGGCAGCGCCGCGGTAACACCGCCGATCACGAGCTGGACCGAGCCCGCGGGCGCCGCCGCGGCGAAATCGATACCGGAGAGCCGCGCCAAGCGGCCGATCAACTCGCCGTGCCGGGTCGCCCGCGCTTGCGCCATCTCGTCCGCGCCGACCAGCACGAGGCCGAGCCTGGCCCCCGCCGGCACGTTGGATTCGGCCCGGAGCCCGCGGATCTCGGAGACGAGGGCGATCACCCATTCGACTTCGGCATCGGCCGCCGGATCGGCCAGCGAAAGATCCGCCACCGGCCAGGGCGCCAGCACGAGGTCGCTCGCCCGCGCGATGCCGGCGCCTTCCGCCGTCTTGGCCCAGAGTTCCTCGGTGATGAAGGGCATGAAGGGATGCAGGAGAAGCAGGATACGGTCGAAGACATGGGCGGCGACCGCCCGCGTCTCGGCCTTCACCGCCTCGTCCTCGCCGTTCAGCAAGGGCTTGATCAGCTCGAGGTACCAGTCGCAGAAGGTGCCCCAGACGAACTGATAGGCCGCCCCGGCCGCCTCGTTGAAGCGATAGGCTTCGAGGGCCGCGACCAGCGACGCGGTCACCCGCTCCGCCTCGCCCAGGACCCAGCGGTTGATCGTATGCGCGGCGGCCTTCGGATCGAAGCCGGGCACGATCCGGCATTCGTTCATCTCGCAGAAACGCGCAGCATTCCAGAGCTTGGTGGCGAAGTTGCGATAGCCTTCGACGCGCTGGGTCGACAGCTTGATGTCGCGCCCCTGGGCCGCCATGGCGGCGAGCGTGAAGCGGAGCGCATCGGCGCCGAAGCGGTCGATCAGGTCGAGGGGATCGATCACGTTCCCCTTCGACTTCGACATTTTCTGGCCCTTCTCGTCACGGACCAGGGCGTGGATATAGACC
>JAYSCC010000461.1:0-3215 GCA_041915065.1 Zavarzinia sp. | reverse complement strand
CCACGGCTGCATCGGCTGCTCGGAGGACGGCTTCTGGGACAAGGGGTCCTGGTATGCCCGCCTGACCGACATTCCGCAGTTCGGCATCGAAGCCAATGCCGATGCCATCGGCACCACCGTCGCCGGCGTCGCGGGTGCGGCGATCGCGGCCCACGCCGCCGTCAGCGCCCTGAAGCGCGCCCAGCACAAGGGTGAATGAACATGGGTATCATCCAGACCCCCAACGGCTTCGCCCTCGACAATACGGGCAAGCGCGTCGTCGTCGATCCGGTCACCCGCATCGAAGGCCATATGCGCTGTGAAGTGAACCTCGATGCCAACAACGTGATCCGCAACGCGGTCTCGACCGGCACCATGTGGCGCGGCCTCGAAGTGATCCTGAAGGGTCGCGACCCGCGTGACGCCTGGGCCTTCGTCGAGCGCATCTGCGGCGTCTGCACCGGCTGTCATGCACTCACCTCGGTGCGCGCGGTCGAGGACGCACTCGGCATCGTGATCCCGAAGAACGCGCATTATATCCGCGAGATCATGGCCAAAACGCTCCAGTGGCACGACCACGTGGTGCATTTCTACCATCTTCATGCGCTCGACTGGGTGAACCCGGTGAACGCCCTGAAGGCGGATCCCAAGGCCACCTCCGAACTGCAGCAGATGGTCTCGCCGAGCCATCCGAACTCCAGCCCCGGCTATTTCCGCGACGTCCAGAACCGCCTGAAGAAATTCGTGGAATCGGGCCAGCTCGGCATCTTCAAGAACGGCTATTGGGACAACCCGGCCTATAAGCTGCCGCCGGAAGCCGACCTGATGGCGGTCACCCACTATCTGGAAGCGCTCGACTTCCAGAAGGAGATCGTGAAGATCCACACGATCCTGGGCGGCAAGAACCCGCACCCGAACTACATGGTGGGCGGCGTTCCCTGCGCCATCAACATGGAAGGCAACATGTCGGCGGGTGCGCCCCTGAACATGGAGCGTCTCAACTTCATCCGCGCCCGGCTCGAGGAAGCCTATGCCTTCTCGGCCAACGTCTATATCCCGGACGTGATCGCGATCGCCAGCTTCTACAAGGGCTGGCTCTATGGCGGCGGCCTCTCCGCCACCAACGTGCTCGACTACGGCGATTATGAATCCGTGCCGGGCGACAAGAAGAGCCAGCGTCTGCCGGGCGGCGTCATCCTCGACGGCAAGTGGGACGAGATTCATCCCATCGACCCGCGCGACCCGAGCCAGATCCAGGAATTCGTCACCCATTCCTGGTACACCTACGGCGACGACAGCAAGGGCCTGCACCCCTGGGACGGCATCACCGAGCCGCACTACGAGCTGGGCCCGAAGGCGGTCGGCACCAGGACCGACATCAAGCAGCTCGACGAAGCCGCGAAATATTCGTGGATCAAATCGCCGCGCTGGAAGGGCCATGCCTGCGAGGTCGGTCCCCTCGCGCGTTACATCCTCGCCTATGCCCATGGCGTCGACTATGTGAAGGGCCAGGTCGACGATGCCCTCGGCCGCTTCAATTCGCTGGCCGGGACCAGCCTCACGCCCAAACAGGCCCTGCCCTCGACCATCGGCCGGACGCTGGCCCGCGCCCTCGAAGCGCATTATTGCGCCAAGATGATGCTGGACGACTGGGATGCCCTGATCGCCAACATCAAGGCGGGCGACCTCGCCACCGCCAATGTCGAGAAATGGGACCCGAAGACTTGGCCCAGCGAAGCCAAGGGCGTCGGCAATGTCGCGGCCCCGCGCGGCGGCCTCGGCCACTGGATCAAGATCAAGGACGGCAAGATCGAGAACTATCAGTGCGTCGTGCCGACCACCTGGAACGGCAGCCCGCGCGATCCCGCCGGCAACATCGGGGCCTTCGAAGCCTCGCTGATGAACACGCCGATGGAACGCCCGGATGAGCCGGTCGAAATCCTGCGCACCCTGCACAGCTTCGACCCCTGCCTCGCCTGCTCGACCCACGTCATGTCGCCTGACGGGGAAGAACTGGCCAAGGTCCAGGTCCGCTGACGCCGCAACGGGAGGATTGGCCATGAGCATCGAAACAAGGGTGCCGCCGACCAAGATCACGGCGATCTATGTCTACGAGGCACCGGTGCGCCTGTGGCACTGGATCAACGCCGCCGCGATCCTGACGCTCTGCGTCACCGGCTATCTGATCGGCTCGCCCCTGCCGACCCTGTCGGGTGAGGCGAGCGACCATTTCCTGATGGGTTACATCCGCTTCACCCATTTCGCGGCGGCCTATGTCTTCGCAGTCGGCTTCCTCGTCCGGATCTACTGGGCGATCGTCGGCAACGAACACGCAAGGCAGTTGTTCCGCTTCCCCTTCTGGCAGAAGGCCTATTGGAACGGCCTGATCCAGGAGGCGAAGTGGTACGCCTTCCTGGTGCCGCGGCCGCGCAAATACGTGGGCCACAACCCGCTGGCCCAGCTCGCCATGTTCTGGTTCATGACGCTCGGCATCACTTTCATGATCGTGACCGGCTTCGCCCTCTATAGCGAAGGCGCCGGTCCCGACAGCTGGCAGGCCGCCCTGTTCGGCTGGGTGATCCCGCTCTTCGGCCAGAGCATGGACGTCCACACCTGGCACCACATGGGCATGTGGGCGATCATCTTCTTCGTGATGATCCACGTCTATGCCGCGATCCGCGAGGACATCATGTCCCGCCAGTCGATGGTCTCGACCATGATTTCCGGCGTCCGCACCTTCAAGGACGACGATCCGGAGTGACTTCCCCTCGGCAGGTGATGCCGACAACTCCAGGGGCGCGACGCCACTCGCGCCCCTCTTTTTTTGGCGATAGAGCCATGGCCCCGATTGGAATTTCTCTTTCCGCTTTCGGGCCGATCCGAAAAACTTCCTTCCAAAATTCGTCGAGCGTGATCGGAAAAGCCGGCGGCTTTCCGCCGCAGCGACATGTTGGCACGCATCCTGCACCTGTTCAGGAACCCGGCACGGAGACCGGCAACCGGGCGTCAATAGTCCGGATAGGGAGGAACAAGCGTGGCGACGATCGAGAGGATCCTCGTCCTCGGCATCGGCAACCTTTTGTGGGCCGACGAGGGCTTCGGCGTCCGCGCCGTGGAGGCGCTGGACCGCGACTGGAAGCTGCCTGACCAGGTGACGGTCATGGACGGCGGCACGCAGGGGCTCTACCTGCTGCCCTATCTCGAACAGGCCGACGCCCTGATCATCCTCGACGCTA
>JAYSCC010000460.1:0-3218 GCA_041915065.1 Zavarzinia sp. | reverse complement strand
ACGCCGCCCAGGGCGGCCTTGGCCTCCGCCGCCAGGCTCAGCAGGCGCCGCGCATAGAGGAGCAAGGTTTCGCCCGCGCCGGTCAGTTCGACCCGGCGGCCTTCGCGGCGGAACAGGGGCTGTCCCACCGCCTCCTCCAGCCGGCGGATCTGCTGGCTCACGGTCGACTGGCTGCGGTGCACCTTCTCGCCCGCGCGGGTGAAGCCGCCGGCATCGACGACAGAGACGAAGCTGTGCAGCAGGTCGATGTCGAACATGGCTTTTGATCCATTTCTTGAATGATTCCCATGATAACATCTGATTTCCGAATGGAAATGGCCTGCGCTAACCTTCCTTCGTCGAGAAGGAGCGGGGCCATGACGGTGGCGGCAGACGTGAACCGGTTGGAACGGCAGGGATTGGGGGCGGATTGGGCGGCCATCGCCCTGTTCTGCCTGCTGTGGAGTTCGGCCTTCGCGCCGGCCAAAATCGCCCTGGCCGATTGCCCGCCTTTGCTGATGCTGGCGCTGCGTTTTCTGGTGGCGGGGCCGCTCTGCCTCGCCATTGCGCGGGTGCGGGGCGAGTCGCTCCGCCTCGGGCTGCCCGCCCTGGCCGTGCTCGCCTTGCTCGGCCTGCTCAACAACGCGCTCTACCTCGGCCTGTCCTGGTCGGGGATGCGCAGCGTCTCGTCGGGTTTCGCGGCAGTGCTGATCAGCGCCAATCCGCTGCTCGTCGCCCTCGCCGCCGGGCCGCTCCTGGGCGAGCGGATGACCGGCCGCCGGCTGTTCGGCCTGCTGCTCGGCATCGCTGGCGTCGCCCTCGTGCTGCGCTCGCGGATCGGCGGCGCGGGGGAAGACCCGGCCGGCACGGTGCTGGTGCTGGGTGGTCTGGTGGCGCTGGTCGCCGGTACGCTCGCCTACAAGCGGCTGGCACCGCGCGCGGGGGCCGGGCCTTGGGCCGGCAACGGCGTGCAACTGCTGGCCGCCGGCATCACTTTGTTGCCGCTCTCCCTTATGGTCGAGGATGTCGGTGCGCTGCGCCCGACCGCGAGTTTCCTGCTCTCGATCGGCTGGATGATCTTCGGGGTTTCGGTCGGCGGCTATTTCCTGTGGTTCCGCCTGCTCGCCCGGCATTCGGCGACGGCGGCGTCGAGCCTGCATTTCCTGATGCCGCCGCTCGGTCTCGGCTTCGGCTTTTTGATCGCGGGCGAGGCGGTGCCGCTGGCCGATCTGGCCGGGGTTGTGCCGATCGCTCTCGGGATCGCGCTGGTGACCCGGCCGGCGCGGCGGGTCTAACCCTCGCGCTCGGCCCGGAAACGCTTAGCGGGGCTGGCCTTCGGTGCCGTGGTCACGCGGTTGCGCAGGCCCAGCATGACGACGGTCAGGATCTGGAACAGGGCGGTCCGGTCGAGCGGCGCATCGAGCGCCGTCCCGCTCTCGAAGTGGATGTGGCCGTCGCGGCCGAGGACGTGACGGTCGGCCGCCCGGGGATCGGCGGCGTCGAGCACGGCGCGCCAGCGGGCCCGGCCTTCGCGGTCTTCGGCCGAGAAGGGCAGGGGGCCCAGATCGGCCGACAGGTCGAGGGCGTGCGGCTCCGTCCGGCCTTCGAAGTGGAAGCCGCCCAGGGCGAAGCGGAAGGTCGAAGGCGTGGACAAGGCGCCGCTTCTCCTATACTGCGATGGCCGACGGCGGGCGGGCTCGACATGGGCGGCCCGGTCCCCCATATCGGACACTCCATCCCAATCCGCTTAAAAGAGCCTTAAACCCGATGAGTGAACGACGCGCCGAGGCCGGAGCGAACCGAAGCGCCCTGCAGACCATCCGTCTGTTCCTGCCTTATCTCTGGCCCCGCGACCGGCGCGACCTCCGCGTCCGGGTGGTGCTGGCCATGGCCTTCCTGGTGCTGGCCAAGGTCGCCAATGTGGTGGTGCCCTATTTCTACAAGGCAGCGGTCGACACACTCTCGATCAAGGCGACGGCGATCACCGTGCCCGTGCTGATGATCGCGGCCTATGGTCTCGCCCGGGTCGGGTCGCAGATCTTCGCGGAACTGCGCGACAGCGTCTTCGCCTTGGTCGGGCAGAACGCCGTGCGCCGCCTCGGCCTCTCGACCTTCGAGCATCTGCATCGCCTGTCGATGCGCTTCCATCTCGAACGGCGGACCGGCGGCCTCAACCGGGTGATCGAGCGCGGCACCAAGGGGATCGAGCTGCTGCTCCGCTACACCCTGTTCAACATCGTGCCGACCATCCTCGAGATCGGCTTCGTCATCATCCTGCTGGCGAGCGGCTTCGGCTGGCCCATGGTGGCGGCCATGCTGGCCACGGTGGTCGCCTATATCGGTTTCACCCTGCTCGTCTCTGAGCGCCGCATCGTCTACCGGCGCGAAATGAACAACCAGGACGTCGACGCCAACACCAAGGCGGTCGACAGCCTGTTGAACTACGAGACGGTGAAATATTTCTCGAACGAGGAACACGAAGCGAAGCGTTTCGACAAGGCTCTGGCCCGCTATGAGACGGCGGCGGTGAAGAGCCAGTTCTCGCTCTCCTTCCTCAATGCCGGCCAGTCGGCGATCATGGCGATCGGGCTCGCCGCGGTCATGTATCTGGCCGCTTCGGGCGTCGCCGCCGGGACCATGACGGTCGGCGACTTCGTCTTGGTGAACACTTTCCTGATCCAGCTCTACATCCCGCTCAACCTGCTCGGCTTCGTCTACCGCGAGATCAAGCAGGCGGTGATCGACATGGAGGCGATGTTCGCGGTGATGGACGTGCCGCCCGAAGTGGTGGACCGGCCGGGCGCCAAGCCACTCGCGGTGACCGGCGGCGCCGTCCGCTTCGAAGGCGTCGATTTCCGCTACGACCAGCGCCGCGGCATCCTGAAGGATGTTTCCTTCGAGGCTCCGGCGGGGGCGACCATCGCCATCGTCGGGCCGTCGGGCGCCGGCAAGTCGACCATCAGCCGAATCCTGTTCCGCTTCTACGACATCCAGGCCGGCAAGGTCTCGATCGACGGCCAGGACCTCCGCGATGTGACGCAGGAGAGCCTGCGCAAGGCGATCGGCATCGTCCCCCAGGACACCGTGCTGTTCAACGACACGATCCGCTACAATATCCGCTACGGCCGGCCCAATGCGACCGACGCCGAAGTGGAGGAAGCGGCCCGGCTCGCCCGCATCCATGATTTCGTCCGTTCCCTGCCGGACGGCTACGACACCATGGTGGGCGAACGCGGCCT
>JAYSCC010000459.1:0-3223 GCA_041915065.1 Zavarzinia sp. | reverse complement strand
TGCCGGCCGAACCGGCGCCGAGGAAGAGGAAGCGCTGCTCGGTCAGCGGCTTGTGGGTGATCCGGAGCGCCGCGAGAACGCCCGCGACGGCGACGCCTGCCGTGCCCTGGATGTCGTCGTTGAAGCAGGAGACGCGGTTCCGGTAGCGCTCGAGCAGCGGCACCGCGTTCACATTGGCGAAATCTTCGAACTGGATGCAGCAGCGCGGGAAGACTTCCTGCACCGCCATGACGAATTCCTCCAGGAAGTCGTCATATTCCTTGCCGCGCACGCGGGCCTGCTTCAGCCCCATGTAGAGCGGGTCGCGCAGCAGGCCCTCGTTGTTGGTGCCGACGTCGATCAGCACCGGCAGGGTCATGCGCGGCGGCACGCCGGCGCAGGCGGTATAGAGGTTGAGCTTGCCGATCGGAATGCCCATGCCGTTGGTGCCGAGATCACCGAGGCCGAGAATCCGCTCGCCGTCGGTCACCACGATGAAGCGGATGTCCTTTTCCGGCCAATGGCGCAGGATTTCCGCGATCCGGCCTTTACGGTTGATGCCGAGGTAGATGCCCTTCGGCCGGCGCATGATGTGGCCGTAGGTCTGGCAGGCGGCGCCCACGGTCGGCGTATAGACGATCGGCATGAAGCGGACCGGGTCCGACATGATCGTCTTGTAGAAGAGGGTGCGGTCGTTGTCGGCCAGCGACTGCAGGAAGATGTAGCGGCCCATGTCGGTCGACTTCTTGGAGAGCTGGAGCATGGTGCGCTTCAGCCGGTTCTCCTCGGTGTCGATCCCCTCGGGCATCAGGCCGATCAGGCCGAAGGCTTCGCGTTCCTCCTCGGTGAAGGCCGTGCCCTTGTTCAGGCGCGGGTTCTGCATGAGGTCCATGCCTGTCGGGAGGTCCGGCGACGGCTTTGCCTTCTTGGTCATCGGTCTTTTCTTTCGTCTGGGCCCGGACACGTCCGGGCTCGGGCCCAGACGCGGCGACCTGGCCGCAGAGGTAGTGGACGGCGCGATCTCACGCAACCGTGCACTTGGTCTAATTCGCGCCGTTCGCGCCGAAGTCATGCATAAATGAAAAGGGGCGCCCGCCGGGGCGCCCCTCACCATGCAATTTCGCAGGAACTTACTTCGCGCGGTCGATCGCTTCGAGGATCAGTTTCTTCGCTTCCTCGGGGCCGACCCACTTCACGATGGTGACCCACTTGCCCTTTTCCAGGTCCTTGTAGTGCTGGAAGAAGTGGGCGATCTGCTCGCACAGGATGGCCGGCAGGTCCTCGTAGGACTTCACGTCCTTGTAGAAGGGATGCAGCTTGTCGACCGGCACGGCGATGATCTTCTCGTCGGCGCCCGCCTCGTCTTCCATCAGCAGGGCGCCGATCGGGCGCGCGCGGATGATCGAGGCGGCGGCGACCGGTGACTGGCCGATCACGATCACGTCCGCCGGGTCGCCGTCGCCCGACTTGGTGTGCGGGATGAAGCCGTAGTTGCCGGGGTAATACATCGCCGTGTGCAGGAAGCGGTCGACGAAGAGCGCGCCCGATTCCTTGTCCAGCTCGTATTTGACCGGCACGCCGCCCTGCGGGATTTCGATCACGACGTTGATGTCGTCCGGCGGATTCTTGCCGATCGCGACCTTGCTGATGTCCATTGCGGTCCCCGATTCACCTGAAAAGCGGCGCGGACCTTAGCGCTTGTCGCGGCGGAAATCATCTAGCCAATAGCAGTATCACCACGCTGCCGACGATCAGGCCGGCGCCGCCATATTCGAGCCGGTTCGGACGCTCGCGGAAAACGAAGACGGTGAGCAGGATGGTGAAGACGATTTCGACCTGCGCCAGGGCCCGGACATGGGCCACGGGTTCCAGCGTCATGGCGAAGAACCAGCCGAGGGAGCCGACCACCGACAGGATGCCGACGGTCGAGGCCGGCCGCCAGGCCCGGTTGAGGGCACCGGCCAGCGCCCCCCGGTCGAAGACCAGGAGAAACAGCCCCATCACCACCGTCTGCATCGCCGTGATGGCGCAGAGCGTGACCGCGGCGGCGACGAAGGGTTCGCCCGCCGGCAGGCGGAGGGCGGCGGAACGGATCGCCATCGAGCAGAGCGCGAAGAACAGGCCGGAGGCGAGGCCGTAGACCGTCGCCGGCTCCCGCCAGGCGGTGCCGAGCTTGCGCCAGCCGTCCGCCTGGCGCCCGACCGCCAAAGCGACCAGGCCGACGAAGCCGACCGCCACCGCGAGCCAGCCACCGCCGCTCAGGCCTTCGCCCATGAACAGGGTGGAGAGCACGGCGGCCTGGATCGTCTCGGTCTTGGAGAAGGTCGTGGCGGCGGTGAAATTGCGCAGCGTATAGGCGTGGATCAGGCAGCCGGTGGCGACGATCTGGAAGAGCCCGCCGGCCAGGCCGAAGAGGAAGAAACCGGCATCCGGCCGGGGCAGCACAACGCCGCCGAAGGTTATGCTGCCGACCAGCAGGGCGGCCAGCGGCGCGCCATAGAAATAGCGCGCGAAATGCGCCCCGCTCTGGCCGATCACACCGGTCAGATGTTTCTGCTGGGCGGTGCGCAGGCTCTGCAGGCCGGCGGCCGCCACGGTCACCGGCACCCATAAGCCGAACATGATGGTTCTCCTTCGTGTCCGGCGATCATCGGCGCCGCCCGCGCCGCTGTCTAATCGTCGCTTGTGCCTTCGACATAAGAAATTCTAATGTCATTCGATGTCGCGCCGGCTTCCGCCCCTCAATGCCCTGCGCGCCGCCGAGGCGGTCTTCCGCTTAGGCGGTGCCGGCCCGGCCGCACGCGCCTTGAACGTCTCCCAGCCGGCGGTGAGCCAGCAGCTCCGTCTGCTCGAAGCCGATCTCGGCCAGGTGCTGTTCCAGCGCCGCCGGGGCCGCCTGGTGCCGACCGCGGCGGGCGCCCTGCTACTGCCCCGCCTGACCCAGGCCTTCGACCAGATCGCGGAAGCGGTCGCCCTGGTCGATGCCGCGGGCAGTGCCGCTCTCACCGTGGCCCTGCTGCCGACCTTCGCCATGCGCTGGCTGATCCCGAGGCTCGGCGATTTCCAGGAGCGTTTCCCGGCGATCGACCTCCGCCTGGCGACTTCCCAGGCCCCGGTCGAGAAATTGCGCGACGGCACCGCCGATCTCGCCATCCTGCTCGGCAGCGCGGCCGACGACTGGCCGGGGCTCGAAGCCGTGCCCCTGATGCCGGAAGACATGTTCCCGGTCGCCGCCCCCGCCCTC
>JAYSCC010000458.1:0-3223 GCA_041915065.1 Zavarzinia sp. | reverse complement strand
CAATCTGGGCGTGCTCTACGACAAGGGCGTCGGCGTCACCGAGAACAAGACCGAGGCGGCCCGCTGGTACGCGGCGGCGGCGGCCCAGGGCTTCGCCCGCGCGGAATTCAACCTCGGCGTGATGTATGATTTCGGCACCGGGGTCGCTCTCGACGACGCCAAGGCGGCCTATTGGTATCGCAAGGCGGCCGAACAGGGCGATGCCGAGGCGCAGTTCAACTTGGCCCTGATGCTGGACGCTGGCGAAGGGGTGACAGTCGACAAGGCGGAAGCCTCGGTCTGGTACCGCAAGGCGGCCGAACAGGGTAATGCCGCGGCCCAGAACAATCTGGGCGTCCTGCTCGAATCCGGCGACGGCATCGCTCGCGCGCCCAGCGAGGCGGGCTATTGGTACGAAAAGGCGGCCCTCCAGGGCAATACCAGCGCCATGCGCAACCTGGCCGCCCTGTTCCGCGACGGCCAGGGCGTGCCCCAGGACCTGATCGAAGCCTATAAATGGTTGTCGATCGCGATCGATTCCATGGGCTCCGGTCCCGACCGCGAAGCGACGCTCGAAGAACGCAGCGACCTCGGCGAACGCATGGAGCGGACCGAGATCAAGGAGGCCCGCCGCCGCGCCGACGACTGGCTGAAGAACAGCGGTCCGGGCAGCGCCGCTCCCCGCGTCGCCAGTGCCGGCCCGACCGAATCCCCGCCCCCCGACCGCAGCCGCACCGAACTCGATTCGACCGGTTCCGGCTTCTTCGTCACGGCGGGCGGCTTGGTGCTGACCAACCAGCATGTCGTCGCCGCCTGTTCCGAATTGAAGCTGCGTCTGGGGCGCGAACGCGTCGGCACCGCCACCGTGGTGGCGACGGATCCGAGCCACGACCTCGCCCTGTTGCATTCGTCCACGATGCCGCCGGCCGTGGCCAATTTCCGCATGGGCCGGGCACCGCGCCCGGGTGACGACGTGGTCGCCATCGGCTATCCGCTGCGCGGCCTGCTGTCGTCCGAAGCCAATGTGACGACGGGGACGATCAGCGCCAACGCCGGCCTGCGCGACGATCCCAATTATTTCCAGATCTCCGCCCCGGTGCAGCCGGGTAATTCGGGCGGGCCGCTGCTCGACCGTTCGGGCCATGTCGTCGGCATCGTCTCGGCCAAGCTCGACGCGCTCGAAGTGGTCGACGCCTATGGCGATATTCCGCAGAACGTGAATTTCGCCATCAAGGGCGATGTCGCCTTGAGCTTCCTGAACACCAACCAGGTTACGCCGATCGCCGCCCCGTCCGACACCGTGCTGGCCGCCGCCGACGTCGGCGAACAGGCGCAGCGCTTCACCGTGCTGGTGGAATGCTGGAAATGACCGGCCGGCTGATCGGCATCGCCAGGCGCGCCCGGCCGCGCGCACCAATGGAAACCCTCGACGCCACCTCGGTCAGCACCGCGGCGGGAGTCGCCGGCGACATCAGGGGCAAGCCGGGCAAGCGCCAAGTCACCGTGCTGGCACTCGAAGGCTTCCGGGATGCGCTGGCCGATCTCGGCCTCAGCCCCGGCCTCGCCGCGCCCTGGACGCTCCGCCGGGCCAATCTCCTGGTCGAAGGCATCGCCTTGCCGCGCCAGGCCGGCGCCCGGCTGCGCATCGGCGACCTCGTGCTCGAAGTAACGGGCGAGACCGACCCCTGCCGTCGCATGGACGAGCAATTGCCCGGGCTGACCGCCGCCCTCGGCCCGGACTGGCGGGGCGGCGTCACCTGCCGGGTGATCGCCGGGGCCGGCATCGCCCTCGGCGACCCGGTCAGCGTCGCCTGACCGCTGCAGCCCTGCTCAAGGCCGCATCAGGGGCTCCTTGGTAGCCACTTCCTTCATCTCCTGCTCTTCGGCGCCCAATTCGGCCAGCGATTTGATCAGGAACATGTTCAAATTGAAGAAACGCCCGGCCCGGGTGGTGAAGCTGCCACCCACGATATGGCCGAGGAAACGCAGGAAATCCGCGCTACCGAGCCGGCGCCCCGCCTCCGCCCCGAGCTTGGCCGACTGTTTCGCGGCGTAGTCCGACGACAGCCCGGCCGACGACAGGAGATCGGCATCGTTCAAAAGCCCCGCGAGCCGAAGCAGGCGATGATCTTCGGCAAGCGGCAGCAATTCCTGGAAGGCCGTGGTGGCGTCAGGCGGCGGGCCGCCGTAGAAGGCTTCGCTGTGCAGCGACTTCATGTAGAGGTTGGGGCCGGCCGGATCGGTGGCCAGGACGATCACCCGGATCGCCGCCTGATCCTCGGGCGTGATACCCGCGGCGTCGAAATGGGGCGTCGCGCGGTCGTTGGCCAAACGCTCCAGGCGGAAGCGCTGGGGCCCGTTCATGGTTCCGTCGTGCTCGAAATCATGGATCAGGGCCGCCAGACAGAGCAGGCCGTGCTCGCGCTCTGTCAGGCGGATGTGGGTCGCCACCGCATCGTTACGGGCCGCCAGATAATGGGCGTTCAGCACGACTTCCAGCGTGTGGTGAGCATTGTGATAGGGATTGCGAGGCTGCGGCGAGTCCCGCGCCTCGATCGCGGTGGCGATCGGCGCGGCCGCCCGGCGGAAAGGATGATCCGCCGCGAAGCCATAGCCCGCCAACAGCCAGTCGACGACCGGGCCCAGCTTGGGCACCCCCGTCGCCTCGAGCCGCTCGTAGGCGGCGATGATGGCCTGGGCGGCACGCCGCGCGGTGCGCCCGCGCACTACGGCGAAGGGCTCGGCCGCGAGGTCCAGCCCTGCCTGCCAGGCGGCATTAGCCGTCGCCGTGGTCATCGGATGCCCGTCTCCCCGCGGCAGGGAAGCGCGGCGCTCTCGAGGCCGACGGCCGCGCGTTGACAGGACGAATTCTGCATGAAGATGACCCGCCGAATGACAGAAGTTCGATGGCCTAAGCGGACAACCTGCGGTGCGCCGCCGTCTGTGATCCAGATCACACCGATCCGATTCAGCCGCGACACGCCCCGCCCGGTGGGCGACGGCGCGGTAATCGGCGCCTCGCTCCCCGGACCTCCATCCTATCCGACATGGAAGGCGAACTGAACAGCCGGAGAAACCGCAGAAATGATGGCTATCCCGCGGCTTCCCCTTCCACCCATGGAGGTTTTCGGGCAAATCACGCAACATCTGGCGCGACGCCGCCGGCCCGGAAAGGCCGAGCGCGCAGGGGGACTCTGCATGACCGAAGATCCGCGGGCGACATCGGACGACGAGCTTCCGGTAC
>JAYSCC010000457.1:0-3224 GCA_041915065.1 Zavarzinia sp. | reverse complement strand
AGCACGAAAAGATGGTCGGACAGCCGGTTGACGTAGCGGAGGGCGGCCATGTTGATCGCCTCCGCCTCGGCCAGCGCGCTGATCGCCCGCTCGGCCCGGCGCGCCACGGTGCGCCCCAGATGGGCGAAGGCGGCCGCCCGCCTGCCGCCCGGCAGGATGAAGGAGCGGAGCGGCGGAATCTCGGCATTCATGACGTCGATCTCGCCCTCGAGCCGGGTCACCTGGGCATCGACGATGCGGAGCGCCCCCTCGATTCCCTCCGGCGTGGCGAGATCGGCGCCGAGGTCGAAGAGATCGTTCTGGATGCGCGCCAGCATGGCGTCCACCTCCGGCAGCTCCGTCGTCTCGACGCGGATCAAGCCGACCGTGGCATTGAGTTCGTCGACCTCGCCGTAGGCGGCGACGCGGGCGGCATGCTTGGCCACCCGGCTGCCGTCCACGAGGGAGGTCAGGCCCTTGTCGCCGCCCCGCGTATAGATCCGGTCGAGCTTCACCATCTCAGCGCCCCGAGAGATAGAGCGCCAGCATCAGCAGGGCGAGCGCCACCGCCTGCACCAGGACGCGCATCTGCATCAATTTGTTGGAAAAGCGCCGGTCGGGCCCGCCCTTCACCAGGACGACGATGCCCATGCCCAGCACGACGAGCAGGGCGACCATGACGACGGGAATGACGAAGGAGAGAAGTCCGGACATGCCGCCGGTATAGCAGGGCGCCGGAGCGGGGGAAACTGCGACCTGTCCTAGGTGTCGCGATCTGAACCGACGATCCGGGCATGACGGGCCGCTATGGCGGCTTGGATCTGACGCATCAACCCCATCGGCAAGGGACCATAGACGCAGGTTGCGGGCTGTTTCGGAACCGGCCGGAGGTCGTAGCCGGGCCACGTGAAGACATTGATCTCGTCGATCACGACCCAGGATCTCTCGCCGTCGAGACCCAGACGCTCCTTGGTGCGCGGCCAGATCTCGACTGCCGCCTCGGCCTCTTGCGGCGGTCGGTGCGTGATCGGCGAGACCATCACCGTGGTAGCGCCGGTAGTATCCGAAACCGCTGCGAGCACGATGACGCAGGGGCGATCCTTCACCCCTTCCCGCCTGCCGTCTCGGTACTCGTGACGCCAGACATAGGAATAGGCGATCACCAGGCCGACCTTCGGCGCCGGAATTTCCAAGGTCAGGGGGCTTCGTCGTCGAAGGCGGCAAAGGCGGGATCGATCGGCGCCGAAGCGATGGCCGCTACGATATCGGCCGGCAGTTCCTTCATGTGGAAGGCCTCGCGCTCGCGCCGCAGCAGGGTCGTGTAGCGCTCGTAATCCGCCGGCGAAAGAATGTAGACCTCGGGCACGCCATGGCTCGTGACCGCGACGGGCTCGTGCTTGGCGACATCCTTGTAGCGGCCGGGCCGGCGCACGAATTCAGTCGCGGGGACTTCGACGGTCATTGCGGCCTCCCTGGGTCAGACGGGCAGTCTTCGAAAAATACGCAGTTTTCGAAGTTAGGGCAATGCCGCCAGCTCCTCTACCGCCTGCTCCATCCGAGCGATGTCGGTTGGATTGGACAGCCGATGGTCGGCACCTTTGACCAGGGTCAGGGTGGCATTCGCCGATTCGATCCGGCCGAGCAGTTCGGCCGAGAGCGACCAGGGCACGTCGGCATCGCAGTCGCCATGGATCAGGCGGACAGGGCAGCGGATGGCGACCGGCCGATCCAGGATCAGGTGATTCCGCCCCTCCTCGATCAGGCCGCCGGTGATCTCATAGCCCTCCGGGTCATAGGCCGAGGGATCGGTGATGAAGCCGTCGCGCGCCAGGGCTTCGCGCTGCGCTTCGGTCAGGCGATCCTCGATCAGGCGACGGGTGAAATCGGGGGCGGCAGCCAGTGTGATCAGCCCGGCCACCCGGTCGGGCCGGGCAACGGTCAGCAGATTGGCGATCCAGCCGCCCATGGAGGAGCCGACGACGATCTGCGGCCCCCGAGTCACTTGGTCGAGGACGGCCAGCGCATCGTCCCGCCAGCGGCCGATGGTGCCGTCGGTGAATTTGCCGCTGGAGGCGCCATGACCGAAATAGTCGAAGCGGGTGAAGCTGCGGCCGGTCCGGCGGCAAAATTCATCGAGCGCCGTCGCCTTGGTACCCGTCATGTCCGATTTGAACCCGCCGAGGAAGAGGACGCCGGGTGATTTCCCCGCCGTGGTGTGATAGGCGATCCAGTGATCGTCGCCACGCCCGAGTTTCCGGGGTGCGGCGGCGGTGAAAGGGGCGTCGGCGTCATTCATGAGCGATACATATACCGGCATCGAGGATGATGCCACGGCGGGCGAAGCGCCCCTGGGCCGTCTGCCCCGGGTGTTGCAGGTGCTGCCCGCATTGGGCGCCGGCGGCGTGGAACGGACGGCGGTCGATGTCGCGGCCGGGCTGGTCGCGGCCGGCGTCGACGCTTTCGTCACCTCCGAGGGCGGCCGCCTGGTCCATGACGTCGAACGGGCCGGTGCCCAGCACATCACCCTGCCGCTGGCGACCAAGAACCCCTTCCGCATCCGCCGCAACGTGCGCCGCCTGCGCGAGCTGATCCGCGAACACGGCATCGAACTGGTCCACGCCCGCTCCCGCGCGCCGGCCTGGAGCGCGCTGGCCGCCGCCAGGGCCGAGGGCCTGCCCTTCGTCACCACCTATGCCGGGACCTACAACGAGAATTTCCCGGGCAAGCGGCGTTACAACGCCATCATGGCGGCAGGCGACGCGGTGATCGCCAATTCCCATTTCATCGAACAGCATGTCCGCGAGCGCTATCCCGACGCGGCCGGCCGGCTGGTGACGATTCCGCGCGGCATCGACCTCCATGTCTTCGATCCGCACAACGTGAGCCAGGAACGGGTGATCGCGGTCGCCAAGAGCTGGCGCCTGCCCGACGGGCCGCCGGTGATCCTGATGCCCGGCCGCCTGACCCGCTGGAAGGGCCAGGGCTTCCTGGTCGACGCGCTGGCCCGGATGGAACGGCGCGATTTCGTCTGCTTCATCGTCGGCGACGAGCAGGGCCGCAACAAATACCGGACCGAACTCGAAGAAAAGATCAGCACGTCCGGGCTCGGCGGCATCGTGCGCATCGTCGGCCACTGCCGGGACATGGCGGCGGCCTATATGCTGGCCGATGTCGTGGTCGCGCCCTCGCTCGAACCCGAAGCCTTCGGAAGGATCCCGGTCGAGGCCCAGGCCATGGGCCGGCCG
>JAYSCC010000456.1:0-3226 GCA_041915065.1 Zavarzinia sp. | reverse complement strand
GCCGAATTGGACGGCCTTCTCCTGGCCGAAGAGGTCACGGCATGAACGGTCTCGCTCAAATCGTGCAGCAGATCTCGGTCTGGGCCTTGCCGGTGATCTTCGCCATCACCCTGCATGAAGCGGCGCACGGCTGGGTCGCCGACAAGCTGGGCGATCCGACGGCGCGCATGCTGGGGCGCATTTCGGCCAATCCGGTGCGCCATATCGATCCCCTAGGCACCATCCTTTTGCCCGCACTCCTGCTGCTCACGGCGGGTTTCGCCTTCGGCTATGCCAAGCCGGTGCCGGTCGATTTTCGCAATCTCCGCAATCCGCGGCGCGATACCGTGCTGGTCGCGGCGGCGGGGCCCGGGGCCAATCTCCTGATGGCGCTGATCGCTGTCGGCCTGCTCTACCTCGTGCCCTATCTGCCCGACAGTGCGGCGACCTGGCTTGCCAATAATTGCGTCAACGCGGTGATCGTGAATGCTGTGCTCGGCACCTTCAACATGATCCCGCTGCCGCCGCTGGACGGCGGGCGAGTCGCCGTCGGTCTGTTGCCGCGTCCGCTCGGCATCCGTCTGGCCCGGGTCGAGCCCTATGGCATGCTGATCGTCTTTCTGGCGGTCTTCGTGGTGCCCCTGGTCTCCGGCCAGCTGGGCATTCCGTTCAACCCCGTGTTCGAGCTGATCGCGCCGGTCATCGATTTCATCATCCGGACGCTGCTCTCGCTCCACGGCGGGGGCTGACGGCGGGGCCGGCCATGACCGACAAGCCGAGCCTGCCTTTCGAGGAACAGCCGGCACCCCTGGTCGACGAGACCGGGGAGAGCCTGACGGTCGATGTCGAGGGCTTCGAGGGGCCGCTCGACCTTCTGCTCGTACTGGCCAAGGCGCAGAAGGTCGACCTCCGCAAGATCTCGATCCTGAAACTGGCCGACCAATATATCGAATTCATCCACGAAGCCCGGCGCCTTCGCCTCGAACTGGCGGCCGATTACCTGGTGATGGCGGCCTGGCTCGCCTATCTCAAGTCCCGCCTGATGCTGCCCGAGGCCCCCGCGGGCGAGGAACCCTCGGGCGAGGAACTGGCGGCGCGCATGGCGCTCCAGCTCGAACGGCTCGAAGCGATTC
The DNA here is from genome assembly GCA_041915065.1 of Zavarzinia sp. GTDB lineage: Bacteria > Pseudomonadota > Alphaproteobacteria > Zavarziniales > Zavarziniaceae > Zavarzinia. The sequence goes on along the minus strand of JAYSCC010000456.1, from coordinate 2,114 downwards.
GCCAAGTCGCGGCCAAGCTGATGTCGCGCCACCAGCTCGGGCGCGACGTCTTCGTCCGGGGCGCGCCCGAAGGCGTCACCGTGGTGCGCCGCTCGCAATGGGCGGTCAGCCTCTACGACCTGATCCGCGCCTATGGCGACTGGGTGGCGCGCAAAGCCGGCGGCCATATGACCGTGAAACTGCCACCCATCTACACCATGGAGGCGGCGATCGAGCGCCTGTCGTCCATGATGGGGGTGCAGCTCGACTGGGCGCGGCTCGAACTCTTCATGCCCGGCGAATTCAGCGATCCCCTGGGCCGCCGTTCGGCCCTGGCCGGGACTTTCGCCGCCAGCCTGGAACTGGTGCGCCAGGGCAAGATCGAACTTCGCCAAGACGAAGCCTTCGCCCCCATCTTCATCAGGAAGGCCCCCGAAGAATGACCGAGCCGGGAATGACCGACAGGGAAGTGCCGGAAGAACGGGCCGCCCCCGACGAGGCCGACCTCGTTCATTTCAGCCGCATGGTCGAAGCCCTGATCTTCGCCGCCGCCGAGCCGCTGGGCGAGGCCGACCTCACGCGCCATCTGCCACCCGGGATCGAGCTTCGCCCGCTGATCGCGCGGGTGGCGGAGGCTTACCGCGGGCGCGGCGTCAACCTGGTCGAGGTCGGCGGGCGCTGGACCTTCCGGACGGCCCCCGATCTCGCCTTCCTGCTTCGCCGCGACACCGAGGAGACCCGCCGCCTGTCCCGCGCCGCGATCGAGACCTTGGCGATCGTCGCCTATCACCAGCCGGTGACCAGGGCGGAGATCGAGGCCATCCGCGGCGTCGCGGTCAGCCGCGGCACCGTGGACGTGCTGCTCGAAACCGGCTGGGTGAAGCCCGCCGGCCGGCGCAAGACGCCGGGCAAGCCGCTCACCTTCAAAACGACCGATGTCTTCCTCGAACATTTCGGCCTCGCCCAGATCGGCGACTTGCCGGGGATCGAGGACCTGAAGGCGGCCGGCCTGGTCGACCCGCGCCAGTCGATGCCGGTGATCGGCCGCGACGAAGACCTGGAGCCGCTGGGACCCGACGATGGTCTGGAGCCCGAGGACGGCACATTGACTTGATTGCGGCGCCGCAAAGTCCTAGTTATTGAGAATCGTTCGCAGGCTCCGAAGGGTCGTCGCGTTGGCCGTTTCCGATCTCCGCCCGAGTGCAGCCGCCGGTCCCCGGCGCTGGCGCCGCCTGAATGGGTGGAGCGCGCTGGCCTTTGCCGTCGCCCTGTTTTTCGCGCTGCCTGTGGTTATGGTCGCCTCGGCCGCACTGACGCCTGCGGGCGAGATGTGGCAGCACCTGAGCGAGACGGTGCTGCCGCGCTACATCGCCAACAGTGTGATCCTCATGGTCGGCGTCGGCATCGGCGCCGCGGTGATCGGGGTGGGCACGGCCTGGCTCGTCACCATGTGCCGCTTCCCGGGGCAGCGCCTGTTCGAATGGGCTCTGTTCCTGCCCATGGCGGTGCCTTCCTATGTGCTGGCCTATGCCTATACCGGGCTGTTCGACGTGGCGGGCCCGGTGCAAGACCTGCTGCGCGAGGTGACCGGCTGGTCGGTCCGGGACTATTGGTTCCCCGATATCCGCTCTATGCCGGGCGCCATCGCGATGATGGTCCTGGTGCTCTACCCTTACGTCTATCTGGTGACGCGGGCGGCCTTCCTCGAACAATCGGTCTGTGTGCTCGAAATCGGGCGGACGCTCGGCTGCTCGCCATGGGGCGCTTTCTGGCGCCTCGGCCTGCCGCTGGCCCGGCCGGCGCTGGTGACCGGGGTCAGCTTGGCGCTGATGGAGGCACTGGGCGACTTCGGCACCGTGCAATATTTCGCCGTCGATACCTTTACGGCCGGCATCTACCGGACTTGGCTCGGCCTCGGCGATGCGATTTCGGCGGCCCATCTGGCGGCCATGCTGCTCTTCGCCATCGCCGTCCTGATGGTGATCGAGCGCTATGCCCGGGGGGCGGCGCGTTTCCACCATACGACCACGCGCTATCGTCCGTTGCCGCGCCTCGTCCTCGGACCTTTGGGGGCGACCGGGGCCTGGCTCGCCTGTGCTCTGCCGATCCTGCTCGGCTTCCTGCTGCCGGCGGTG
>JAYSCC010000455.1:0-3227 GCA_041915065.1 Zavarzinia sp. | reverse complement strand
CCGAGGTGCCTTCGTAGATCTGGCAGACGCGGACGTCGCGATAGATCCGCTCGACCGGGTAATCGGCCAGATAGCCGTAGCCGCCGAGGGTCTGGATCGCCGCCGAACAGACGCGCTCCGCCATTTCGGAGGCGAAGAGCTTGGCTTGGCTCGCCTCGGTCAGGCAGGGCAGGCCGGCCTCGCGGAGCCTTGCGGCGTGATGGACCATGAGACGCGCCGCCTGGACCTGGGTCGCCATGTCGGCCAGCCGGAAGGCGACCGCCTGGTGGTTCATCAGGGTCTGGCCGAAGGTCACCCGTTCCTTGGCGTAGGCGACGGCATAATCGAGGGCCGCACGGGCCATGCCGACAGACTGCGAGGCGATGCCGATGCGCCCGCCTTCGAGGTTCGAGAGGGCGATCTTGTAACCCTCACCTTCCTTGCCGAGCAGCATGTCGGCCGAGAGGCGCATGTCCTCGAAGACGATCTGGCAGGTGTCGGAAGCGTGCTGGCCGAGCTTGTCCTCGACCCGCGCCACATTGTAACCCGGCGTGTCGGTCGGCACGATGAAGGCGGAAATGCCCTTCTTGCCGGCCTCCGGATCGGTCACCGCGAAGACGATGGCGACCTTGGCATGACGGCCCGAGGTGATGAACTGCTTGGTGCCGTTCAGCACGTAGTGGGCATTGCCGTCCTTCTTCGCCCTGGTCTTCAGGAAGGACGCGTCGGAGCCCGCCTGCGGTTCGGTCAGCATGAAGGCGCCGATCGATTTGCCCGCCGCCATGTCGGGCAGGAAGCGCCGCTTCTGCTCTTCGGTGCCGAATTTCAGGATGGGCGCGCAGCCGACCGAATTATGCACGCTCATGATCGTGGAGATGGCGCCGCAACCGGCCGCGATCTCTTCCAGCGCCATGGCATAGGCGAGGTTGCCGGTCTCGGAGCCGCCCCACTCCTCCGGCACCACCATGCCGAAGAAGCCGAGTTCGCCCATTTCCGCGATCGCCTCGTGGGGAAAAGCGTGGTCGCGGTCCCAGTCGGCGGCGAAGGGGGCCAGGCGCTCGGCGGCGAAGGCACGTGCCGCGTCGCGGATCTGGACTTGTTCTTCGGTGTAACCGAAATCGCTCATCTCAGTGAACCAGTTCGACCGCCAGCGCGGTCGCTTCGCCGCCACCGATGCAGAGCGAGGCGACGCCCCGCTTCAGGCCGTATTTCTCCAGCGCCGCCAGCAAGGTGACAACGATGCGCGCCCCCGAAGCGCCGATCGGATGGCCGAGGGCACAGGCGCCGCCGTGGATATTCACCGTCTCGGCATCGAGGCCGAGTTCGCGGATCGCCGCCATGGCGACGACGGCGAAGGCTTCGTTGACCTCGAACAGGTCGACATCCTTTTTGGTCCAGCCGGTCTTGGCGAACAGCTTCTCGATCGAGCCGATGGGGGCCGTCGGGAACAGGTTCGGCTTGTCGGCATGGGTGGCATGGCCGCGGATCACGGCAATCGGGGTGAGCCCCCGCTTCTCCGCTTCCGAGCGCTTCATCAGGACGAGGGCCGCGGCACCGTCCGAGATCGAGGAGGAATTGGCGGCCGTGACCGTGCCGCCCTCGCGGAAGGCCGGCTTCAGGGTCGGGATCTTGTCCATCTTGGCCTTGGGCGGCTGCTCGTCCGAGGCGACTTCGACTTTGGCCTTAGTGGTGACCGCCACGATTTCCTTGGCGAAGGAACCGTCGACGATCGCCTTCTGGGCCCGGGTCAGGGAGCGGATCGCATAGGCATCCTGTTCTTCGCGGGAGAACTGGAAGCTCTGGGCGCATTCCTCGGCGAAGGTGCCCATCAGGCGGCCCTTGTCATAAGCATCTTCGAGCCCGTCGAGGAACATATGGTCGAGCACGCGGCCGTGACCCATGCGGTAACCCGCCCGCGCCCGATCGAGCAGATAGGGCGCATTGGTCATGCTCTCCATCCCGCCAGAGACGGCGACCTGGGCTGAACCGGCCAGGATCAGGTCGTGGGCGAACATGGTCGCCTTCATGCCCGAACCGCACATCTTGTTCACCGTGGTGCAGCCGGCGCCGAGCGGCAGGCCGGCGCCCAGCGAAGCCTGCCGGGCCGGGGCCTGGCCCTGGCCCGCCGGCAGCACGCAGCCGAACACCACTTCCTCAACCGACGCGGCGTCGAGCCCAGCGCGGCCGACGGCGGCTTTGATTGCGGCCGCGCCGAGCTGCGAGGCAGTGAAATCTTTCAAGTCGCCCTGGAACCCGCCCATGGGGGTACGAGCCATGCCAACGATGACGACCGGATCTTCCATCTTCGTTTCCCCTTGTGTTACTTGGCGGCCATGCGCAGCGCGCCGTCGAGGCGGATCACCTCGCCGTTCAGCATGCGGTTTTCCGCAATATGCTTGACCAGAGCGGCGAATTCGGCGGGATCGCCGAGGCGCGAGGGGAAGGGCACCAGCTTGCCCAGGCTCTCCTTCACCTCGACCGGCATGCCCGCCATCATCGGCGTCTCGAAAGTACCGGGCGCGATCGAGACGACACGGATCCCGGTCCTGGCCAATTCGCGCGCGATCGGCAGAGTCATGCCGACGACGCCACCCTTGGAGGCGGCATAGGCGGCTTGGCCGATCTGGCCGTCGAAGGCGGCGATCGAGGCGGTGTTGACGATCACGCCCCGCTCCCCGTCCAGGCCCGGCTCGTTCTTCGCCATGGCGAAGGCGGCGACGCGCAGCATGTTGAAGGCGCCGATCAGGTTGACGTTGATCACCTTGGCGAAGGTTTCGAGCCGGTGGGGCGCCTCGCGTCCCACCACCTTCTCGCCGATCACGATGCCGGCGCAATTCGCGAGGCCATGCACGGCGCCGAACTTGGCCAGCGCCACTTCGACCGCCGCCTCGGCATCGGCCACATTGGTGACATCGGTCTTCACGAATACGGCCGTGGCGCCGAGTTCCGCCGCCACCGCCTCGCCGGCCGGATTGACGTCGCACAGCACCGCGTTGCCGCCCTCGGCCACCACCATGCGGGCGGTGGCGAGGCCGAGGCCGGAAGCCCCGCCGGTGACGATGAAGGTCTTACCCGAAATCTGCACGATGAACTCCCTAGAGCATCGACGGAACGAGCATCGGTCCGTCGATGCTCCAACTTATTAAAATTGCGCATCTTCGGACGGCGAACCGGAGTCCACTTCGCCTGAAGATGCGCTGATCAGGCGGCCGAGGCGGCGCTGGCCTTGGCCACTTCCTGGTTGCGCA
>JAYSCC010000454.1:0-3241 GCA_041915065.1 Zavarzinia sp. | reverse complement strand
ACCTCGGCTTGCGCTGCCGGAACCATCCCGGCAACGACGGGGGAGAGCATGGCGGCTAAGCGGCAGATTCTGGCGATCGATCAGGGCACCACCTCGACCCGGGCGATCCTCTTTGCCGAGGACGGTACACCGGGAGTGGAGGCCCGGCGCGAGCTTCGCCAGATCTATCCGGCCGAAGGCTGGGTCGAGCATGACGGCGAGGAGATCTGGGCGGCGACGCTGGAGGTGGTGCGCGAGGTGCTCGGCCACGCCGGTGTCGCCGCCCGCGAGGTCGCCGCCATCGGTATCACCAACCAGCGCGAAACCACCCTGGTTTGGGAACGCAAGAGCGGCCGGCTGCTCCATCATGCGATTGTCTGGCAGGACCGCCGCACGGCCGAGACCTGCGCCCGCCTGAAGGCGCAGGGCGCGGAAGCGCTGGTCGCCGCCCGCACTGGCCTGCTGCTCGATCCCTATTTCTCGGGCACCAAGCTCGCCTGGGTCCTCGATCATGTGCCGGAGGCGCGGCGCCTGGCGGCCCGGGGCGAACTCGCCTTCGGCACGGTCGACTGCTACCTCCTGTGGCGGCTGACCGGCGGCCGGGTCCATGCCACCGACGCCACCAATGCGGCGCGCACGCTGCTCTACGACATCCACGCCCAGCGCTGGGACCCGGAACTGCTCGACCTCCTGGGTGTCGATGCCAGTCTGTTGCCAGAGGTGCGCGATTCGGCGGGCGATTTCGGCGCCACCGAGCCCGGCCTGTTCGGCGCCGCCATCCCGATCCGCGGCATCGCGGGCGACCAGCAGGCGGCGGCGGTCGGCCAAGCCTGTCTTGCCCCCGGCGCGATCAAGGCGACCTATGGCACCGGCTGTTTCGTCCTGGTCAATACCGGGGACCGTGCCATCGCCTCCGGCCACCGCCTGCTCTCGACTGTGGCGCTCCGCCTGGGCGGCAAGGCCAGCTATGCCCTGGAAGGTTCGATCTTCGTCGCCGGTGCCGCCGTGCAATGGCTGCGCGACGGGTTGCATCTGTTCAAGGGCGCGGCGGAGACGGAGGCCCTGGCGCGGGCCGCACGGCCCCGCTCGCAGGCCTATATGGTGCCGGCCTTCACTGGCCTCGGTGCGCCCTATTGGGACCCGGACGCCAGGGGCGCCCTGCTCGGGTTGACGCGGGATACTGGCATTGCCGAAATCGTGCGTGCCGCCCTCGAATCCGTGGCCTATCAGACCCGCGACCTGATCGAGGCGATCGGCGCCGATCTCGCCGCGCAGGGGCGGCCGCAGCCCGCCTCGCTCCGGGTCGACGGCGGCATGGTGGTGAACGATTGGGCCATGCAGTTCCTGGCCGACATGCTGGGCATTCCGGTCGAGCGCCCGAAGGTGACCGAGACCACGGCGCTGGGCGCCGCCTTCCTGGCCGGGCTCGGCGCCGGGATCTATGATTCGGTCGAAGCGATCGGCCGCGCCTGGGCCCTCGACCGCGCCTTCGAGCCCGCCATGGGGGCGGACGAGCGCCAAGCCCGCTGGGACGGCTGGCGTGCCGCCGTCGCCCGGGTGCTGAGCCGCGCGGAGGGGTGACGCCGGCCGTCTCGCACGGGCGGCCAGGCCGTTCTCAAGCGGCCGCCAGGGCGCGCATGACGGCTTCCGGGTCGCGGCTGATCACGCGGAGATAGGCGGTCAGGGCACTATCCGGCCTGGTGCCACGGGCCTGCTCGATATCGCGCAGGCGGCCATGGCTGATGTGAAAACGAGCGGCGAATTCGCGCTGGGTCAGTCCGAGCGCCTTGCGAGCCCGTTGCGCCAAAGCGGCGACGCGGATGCGCTCGATTTCGTCTTCCGACATCGGCGGGTTGTCGGGGTCCGTCAAGGCCGCGGCCGTGATCTGCTCGTCGGTCATGGCATCCTGAGCGGCCAGTTCGGCGGCGGAGAATTTCGGCGGATTGGCGGGGTCAAGTTTCAAGCGGGCCATAAGTGCGGTCCTCCTGCTTGTTCGTGCGGCGGGCGGAGATCACCCAGCAAATGTCGCCGCGCATGGTGAAGACGAGGGCATAGAGCTTGGTGCCGATGCGACCGATCGCCTTGAAGCGCTCCTCGCCGTCGTTGACGCGGATGGTGGGAACGACGACAGCCTTCGGGTCCAGGAAAACTGCGATGGCACCATTGAACGAAACATGGTGTTTGGTCGCGTTGGCCTCGGCTTTGGCGGGATTCCAATCGAATTCGGTCGGCGTCCTCATAATGCGAATGTACTGAATTTCCGCACTTTTGGCAATGAAGTAGATGCGGAAGTTCCGTATAGCTCTGCTTATCCCACGCGGATGCGCACCCCCGTGAATCACTTTTTTCATTGGAGCCGCCAATGCCGCCCGCGTAGCATCCCGCTTCGATCCTCGGAACGGTGAGTGGAATGCGGGCGCGTCTCTGGCCGGCACGGAAACGCCGGCCGGCGCCGGAAGCGGCCCCGGTCGATGCCGTCGCGGCTCTCGTCCTGCAGCGCAAGGCGGCCGGCTCGCGTCCCGGGCAGCGGGACGACGGTTGCCGCCTCGCCCTGGTGATCGAGGGCGGCGGGATGCGTGGCGTGGTCGGGGGTGGCATGGTCGCGGCGCTCGAGGCGCGCGGGCTGGTCGATTGCTTCGATGCTGTCTATGGCACCTCGGCCGGCTCTTGCGCCGCCGCCTATCTGTTGGCGGGGCAGGCGCTCTATGGCACGCGGATCTTCTATCAGGACATCAACAATCCGACCTTTCTCCGCCTCGGCCGAGCCCTGATCCGCCGGCCGGTGATGAATATCGACTATCTGATCGACCAGGTAATGACCCGGATCCGCCCGCTCGATACGGCGCGCATCCTGGCCTCGCCGATTTCCCTGACCATGATGGCGACCGACATCGCCGATGGTTCGGCCGTGCCCTTGCGTGGTTTTTCCAGTGGGGAGGAGATCCTGGCCGGGCTTCGCGCCTCGACCCGGCTGCCCCTGGTGGGCGGGCCGCCGGTCGCCGGGCCGGACGGGCGACGCCTGGTCGACGGCGCCCTGTCGATGCCGATCGCCTATGCGCTGGCCGCGGCGGAAGGGGCGACCCATATCCTGGTGCTGGCGACGCGGGCGGAAAAGAACAGCATCGACGGCGGCCCCAGCCGCCCCACGGTGGCGCGCCTGCTCGCCCGCCACATCTCGCCCGCCATCGCCGAAGCCTATATGAAGCGCCCGGCCCGCTATTACGACATGGTGGCCAAGCTGGCCGGCCCGCGCCTGCCCATG
>JAYSCC010000453.1:0-3251 GCA_041915065.1 Zavarzinia sp. | reverse complement strand
ATCACAAGTTCGGCATCGAAATCAGCAGGCATGAACACCTCGAACCCCACCGCCGGGGAAGCCCGCGCAGGGCTGCCGACAGCGTGCCACAGCCGGAGGCCCGGCTCCACAGGCGCCTTCCGGCGCCACGCCCCGGCCCAGGGGGCCGGGGCGGCACCAGTCGTCAGGAACCGTCACTCGGCCGGTTCGGGCACCGCGTCGTGGTGGCCGCCGCCGACATCGACGGCCGACGGCACCACCCGGTGGGCGGCCAGGGCGAGAGCCCCCGCCACCATGAGATAGCCGATCACCACCAGCGGGCTCTGCCCGATGCCGATCACCACGCTGTGCATGAAGCCGAAGAAGGTCAGCACCGCAGCGCCGACGGCGAAGAACGCCCCCTTGATGAACTGCCGTTCGATCACGAAAACGCCGATCGCGCCGAGCATCAGGCCGCCCAGGATCGAACCGCCGCCCAACACTTCGAGGCCGTGATAGATCACCCCCTGGGTCGCCAGCTTATCGAAGCCGACCGCCGCGGCCGAGGTGCCGGCCGCGCCCAGCGCGCCGTCGATCATGGTCTTGCCCCATTCCGCCATATGGGGCGTGAGCGCCAGGATGATCGCCGGGGCATGGGTGCGCGGCGTCTCCTGGAAGGCCTGGGAGCCGATCAGCATGCCGATATAGAGAAGAATGGGCGAGATCGCGACCACCGGCACCAGCGCCAGCAAGACCGCGATGATGCCGAACCACGAGAGCACGATGACCATGGCGCCGACCGCGGCCGAATAGCCGATGCGCCCGCCCATCGCCTTCCAGCCGGGATGGCCGATATAGACCGCGTTGATGAAGGGATTGCCCATCATGCAGCCGATCAGCGAGACGACGCCGTCCGCGGTCAGGACCCGCGTGGTCGGATAGGCATCGCCCGCGACATCGGCCGATTCCACATTGTCCATCGCTTCGACGAGGTCGTAGATGCCGAAGGGAATGGCGGTGACCAGGATCACGCCCAGAAACTCGAAGCCGCCGAAGACATGGTCGAAGGCCGGCAGCGGCACCGAGAAGCCGAAGTTCGAGAAGGCGGCCGAGAGGCCGGCGCCCGAAAGCCCGCCGAAATCGAGCCCGAACAGGGTCGAGCCCCAGGCGATGGCGAGGCCGACCACGATGGCGACCAGGCCAGCCGGAAGGCTCTTCGGATATTTGAGCCCGCCGAACCAAGCCATCAGGATGACGCCGAAACAGGTGAGCCCGATCACCGGGGTGAGGAACATCTCCAGCGCCGGCTTCATCGAGATGAAGGTGATGGAGACGCCAGCCAGGGTGCCGAGCAGCGCTGCCCTGGGCGTGATCTTGCGGATCACCGGGGCGATGAAGCCGCCGGCCATGAGCACGAAGCTCTGGATGAAGACCCAGGTCAGGCCCGCTTCCCAGCCCTTGATCGGATCGCCGGTGGTCAGCGCGATGGGCAGCATGATGACGAAGGTCACCACGAACATATGCGGCACCGAAATGCCGGACGGCAGGGCGCAGACATCGGTACGCCCGGTCTTCTTGGCCAGGCGATAGGCCAGGAAGGCGTAGTAACCGGTGGACAGGCACATCATCAGCCCCATGGCGGGCAGGATGCGGCCGAACACGATGGCATCCGGCATCTTGAGCACGAAGCGCAGCAGCCCGGTCAGGGTCAGCATATTGACCAGGATATTGGTGCCAAAGCCGAAGAAGGCGTTGAGATCGCCCGGTGTCCAGATCTTGGGTTTGAAGGCCGTCGTCGTCATAAGCAAACCCCCTGCCTATTCCGCCGCCGCAGCGGCCGATGCGCCGAGTGCCGAGACCACTTTCGCGGAATCGGTCACCCAGCCGAAAATGCCCCCCTGCGCCTTCACCATGCGCAGCGCGACCTCGTGGAATTCCGGGAAATAGGAGGCGCAGCAGTCGCCCACGGCGATACAGCGATAGCCCCGGTCGTTGCCCTCGCGGATCGTGGTGTGGACGCAGACCTCGGTGGTGACGCCGCAGACCAGGAGGGCGTCGATCCCCCGGTTGGCCAGGATCAGGCCGAGGTCGGTGGCGAAGAAGGCGCCCTTGCCCGGCTTGTCGATCACCACCTCGCCCGCGGCCGGATAGAGTTCGGGGATGATGTCCTGGCCGGGCTCGCCCCGGATCAGGATGCGGCCCATGGGGCCGGGCGCGCCGATCCGATGGGTCGGACTGCCGCGGTTCACCTTGGCCGGCGGCGCGTCGGACAGATCGGGCCGATGGCCCTCGCGGGTGTGGATCACCAACATGCCCGCCTTCCTGGCCGCGGCCAGCAGCGCCTTGGTCGGCGGCACCGCCTTGGCCAGGAGGGAGACGTCGTTGCCCAGCGTCTCGCCGAAGCCGCCGGGCTCCAGGAAGTCGCGCTGCATGTCGATGATGACCAGCGCCGTCCGGCCGATGTCGACCGTGATCGCCCCCGGTTCCGCCTGGATGACCATTGACGTCATGCTCGATCCCCCGCGCAGCCTTGTCTCTTGTATGCAATGCAAGAGCCAGACCAAGCCACGAGGGCCTGTCACACGACGGTTAACCAACTGATATAAAAAGATATTTGTTCATTGTGCGGGGATGTTCTCAGTCCCCGGCACGGCTTACAAAAGCCTATTTTCTAGGCATGTATGCAATTTTCAATCAGTCGTGATTGAATGTTGATCACCGCCCCTGTAGGAGTAGTCCATGAACGAGAGCGACGAGACAGCCCTCTGGATCGACCACCCGACCGCGCTGATGGAAATCAGGGCGGCGTTCGAATCCTATGAGCGGGCCCTCATGGCCAACGACACGGCGGCTCTCGGCGCCTTCTTCTGGACCGACCCCCGGGTGCTGCGCTTCGGGCCGACGGAAAATCTCTACGGGCCGGAGGCGATTGCCAGCTATCGCGCCGCCCGCGACGTGAGCGACCTCTCCCGCCGCCTGGAAAACACAAAGATCACCACCTTCGGTCCCGACCTCGGGGTGGCAAACACCGAATACGTCCGCCTGAAATCCGGCAAGCGCGGCCGCCAGACCCAGGTCTGGGCGCGCCTGCCCGAAGGCTGGCGCATCGTCTCCGCCCACGTGAGTCTGCTCGACTGAGCTTGCCGCGTCTTCAATATTGAATAAAATGAAGACACCCCTGTCAGGAGCGGCGCCATGCCCCGAACCACCACCATGACCGTGCGCATCAGCGGCGCGCTCAGCGATTTCGTCGCGCGCAATGTCGGCGACGATGGCACCTATGAGAATGTCAG
>JAYSCC010000452.1:0-3260 GCA_041915065.1 Zavarzinia sp. | reverse complement strand
CGGCATGGAGCTGGGCGAGAATCTCCAGCGCATGTTGAAGGCGCTGACCTCGGGCGAGATGCCGCTCGACATCTTCGTCTTCGAGGGCACGGTGGTGAACGCCCCGAACGGCACCGGCCAGTGGAACCGCTTCGCCGGGCGGCCGATGAAGGATTGGGTGGCCGATCTGTGCAAGGTCGCCACCTTCGTCGTCGCGATCGGCGACTGTGCGACCTACGGCGGCATTCCCGCGGTGGCGCCGAACCCATCTGAGAGTGTCGGCCTGCAATTCCTGAAGCGCCAGCAGGGCGGTGCCTTGGGCGCCTCCTACCGCTCCAAGGGCGGGCTTCCGGTGATCAATGTGCCGGGCTGCCCGGCCCATCCCGACTGGATCACCCAGATCGTCGTCGCGGTCGCGACCGGACGGGCCGGCGACCTCACGCTCGACGAATTCCAGCGCCCCAAGACCTTCTTCACTTCCTTCACCCAGACCGGCTGCACCCGGAACATGCATTTCGCCTACAAGGTCTCAGCCACGGAATTCGGCCAGCGCAAGGGCTGCCTGTTCTACGACCTCGGCTGCCGCGGGCCGATGACCCATTCGCCCTGCAACCGGGTGCTGTGGAACCGGCAGTCGTCCAAGACCCGGGCCGGCATGCCCTGCATGGGCTGCACCGAGCCGGAATTCCCCTTCTTCGACCTCAACCCCGGCACCGTGTTCAAGACCCAGACCGTGATGGGCGTGCCCAAGGACATGCCTACGGGGGTCGACAAGACCGGCTACATCAAGCTGACCGCCGCCGCCAAGGCCGCCTCGCCCGCCTGGGCCGAGAGCGACATTTTCGTCGTCTGACGATCGCGACCTGAGAGAGGGAGAAACCCCATGTCCGCTGCCGTCCAGACCCTGGACATTTCCCCCGTCGGCCGCGTCGAGGGCGACCTCGACGTCCGTGTCGACATCCAAGACGGTGTCGTCGTGAACGCCTGGACCTCGGCCGAGCTGTTCCGCGGCTTCGAGATCATCCTGCGCGACAAGGACCCGCAGGCCGGCCTCGTGGTGACGCCGCGCGCCTGCGGCATCTGCGGCGCCTCGCATCTGACCTGCGCCGCCTGGGCGCTCGACACCGCCTGGGCGACCACGGTGCCGCGCAACGCCATCCTGGCCCGCAACCTCGGCCAGATCGTCGAGAGCATCCAGAGCTTGCCACGCCACCACTACGGCCTGTTCATGATCGACTACACGAACAAGAACTATGCCGGCTCGCCCTTCTACGAGGAAGCGGTGCGGCGCTGGGCGCCCTTCACCGGCACCAACTACGAGGCGGGCGTCACCATCTCGGGGCGGCCGGTCGAGATCTACGCCCTGCTGGGCGGCCAGTGGCCCCATTCGAGCTATATGGTGCCGGGCGGCGTGATGTGCGCGCCGACCCTGACCGACGTCACCCGCGCGTGGTCGATCCTCGAGCATTTCCGGCGCAACTGGATGGAGCCCATGTGGCTCGGCTGTTCGCTCGAACGCTACGAGGAGATCCGCTCCTACGACGACTTCATGGCTTGGCTCGACGAGCGGCCGGAACACGCCAATTCCGACCTCGGCATGTTCTGGCGCATGAGCCTCGACATCGGCCTCGACAAATACGGCCGCGGCCACAGCCGCTATGTCTCCTGGGGTTACCTGCCGCACGAGGACAAGTACAACAAGCCGACCATCGCCGGCCGTAACGCCGCGGTGATCATGAAGTCCGGTGTCTATGACGGTGCCGCCGACACTCACAAGCTGATGGACCAGTCCTTCACCCGCGAGGATGTCGGCCGCGCCTGGTACGACGAGCCGGGCCACCAGCACCCGTTCGACCGCACCACCAAGGCGATCGCCAAGAACGACGTCGACCATGCCGGGCGCTATTCCTGGGCCACCGCCGTCACTCACGACCAGGATGGCAGGCTCGAGGCCGGCCCGCTGTCCCGTCAGTTGATCGCCGGCGGCCGCCACGGCGAGAGCTGGCAGCATTACGACCCGCTGGTGCTCGACATCTACAAGAAGATGGGCGGTGCCTCGGTCATGCTGCGCCACTTCGCCCGCATGCACGAGGGCGTGAAGCTCTACCGCGAGGCGGAGCGGATCCTCCGCGAGTTCCGCCTGAAGGATAGCTGGTACGAAAAGCCGACCGAGAAGGACGGCCGCGGCTGGGGCGCCACCGAGGCGATCCGCGGCGCGCTCTGCCACTGGATCGAGATCGAGAAGGGCAAGATCAAGAATTACCAGATGATCGCGCCCACGACCTGGAACGTCGGCCCCCGCTCCAACGACGGCTCACGCGGTCCGATCGAGGAAGCTCTGATCGGCACGCCGATCGCCGATCCGCACGATCCGGTGGAGGTCGGGCACGTCTGCCGTTCCTACGACAGTTGCCTGGTCTGCACCGTGCATGCCCATGACGCCAAGACGGGCGAGGAACTCGCCTCGTTCCGGACCGCCTGAGGCAGCGCCTCGATGCACTGGTTCGGGGTGGCCGCCGGCCGACGCCGGCGGCGCCCCTCAAAGGATGACCGGACATGACGGCGGGAGAGACACAGGCACTGCTCGAAACCATCGCGGAAATGCTGGCCAACGGATTGGAGACGACGACCGAGCCCTTCCCCGAGACCGACAAGGAATTCGCCGACATCCTGGCGGAGCTGCGCCGGCTCGATGCGGACGATCTCGAAGGCAAGCTGGTGATCAGTGGCTTCGTCGAGCACACCTACGCCCCCGACCGCCAGCGCTGCATGGAATGCATGTACTACCTCGTGCACCGGCGGTGGTGCGACCTGCCGGAGCTGGCGGTCCCGGTCGAGCCCGACTGGTGGTGCCGGCTCTGGCGCATCTGACGGGAGGCGGAGATGGCAACGACCATGGTTACGCCGGCGATCGGCGATCTGCGTGCCATGTTGGCCGGCGGGCTGGCGACCGAAGTATTTCCCCGGGCCGATACGTCCGAGGAAGTCCAGGCCATCGTCGATCGTCTGCGGGCGGCGGGCGACGATCCGCGCGCCAAGCTGGTAATCGGCGGCTTCACCCTCGATCCCGTGGAGCACGGCGGGATCGAGCAGGCCTGCGAGACCTGCATGTATTACCTCGTGCACCGGCAATGGTGCGAATTGCCGGAACTCGACCTGCCGGTGGAACCGCAATGGTCCTGCCGTCTGTGGCGGATCTGATGGCGGCGGTCGCGGTCATCGGCTGCGGCAACACCAACCGGCGCGACGACGGCGCCGGGCCGGCGGTGATCGCGCGGCTG
>JAYSCC010000451.1:0-3266 GCA_041915065.1 Zavarzinia sp. | reverse complement strand
GAGCGCCCGAAAGCCGCGCTTTCCGTGGCTTTCGGGGCTTCGACGCGGGCCGGCCGGTCAGGCCCCCGGGGTAGCGTCCGGCGAATCGCCGGCTTCCGCGCCTTGCGGGCGGCGGCGCGAGGCCATGAAATCGTCGAACTCGGCCTTGTCCTTGGCGCGCCGGAGCTGGTCCAGGAATTCGGCGAATTCGCGCTGTTCGTCTTCGAGCCGGCGCAGCGTCTCGGCGCGGTAATCGTCGAAGGCACTGTTGCCGCTCGAGCGAGAGAAGCCCCGGGCGGCATGACGCCCGCCACAAGGGCCGTACCAGCGGCCGAAGGGCCGGCGTTCCATTTTCCAGGCTGCCATGCGTCCACTCCCGATGAGATAGGCCAGGACGGCGAGCCCGACCGGCCAGAACAGGATGAAGCCCAGGACCATGGTGGCGATCCAGGCCGGCTTTCCGTAGTCGTCGAGGCGCTCGACGATGCCCATAGGTGACGTCCCCATAACCGGGTCCCTCATGTCAATGTTAATGACATTTACATAAATTGGACTGAGGCCCGTCCCTGTCAAGGCCGGCAAGGTCGAATTCTCACCTTCAGGGCGCGATGCCCAGGCCCTTCAGATAGATCAGGACCTCGGCTTCGAGCAAGTCCTCGGCACTCATGGGCAGCCGGCGGCGTCCGCGATCGGCGCGGGCGAAGAGCGAGGCGATGCCATGGGACATCGACCAAATGTGCAGCGCCATCATCAGGGCGGGCGGCCTGCCCTCCCGCTTAAGGCCGGCGGTCAGGGTCTCGGCCGCGGCGCGCAGCACGCCGAAGGCGCGGTCGCCGGCCGCGCGCAGTTCCGCATGGTCGTCGAGCGACAGGCCGGCCTCGAACATCGCGGTGTAATAGGCAGGCTCAGTCCTGGCGAAGGCCAGATAGGCGCGGCCGACGGCGGTGAAGGCCGCACTCGGATCGGGCCGCCCATCGCCCCAGGCCGCCGCCAGCCGGTCGGCGAAGGCATCGAAGCCGCGGCGCGCCACTTCGGCCAGCAGGGCTTCGCGGTCGGGAAAATGGCGATAGGGCGCTGCTGGGCTCACGCCCGCGGCCCGCGCCGCCTCGGCGAAGGTGACGCCGGACAGGCCCTTTTCGGCGATCAGGGCCTGGGCCGCGGCGATCAACGCCTCGCGCAGATTGCCGTGGTGGTAGCCCCTGCGGCCGGAATCACCCGTATCGCCGGGCCCGCGACTGTGCCTGTCCCATGTCATGTGAGTGGTTATTACATCACCCGCGGCAAGCTCGCATGGGAAAATCGGGGGTCAGCGCGCGGCCAACAGCCTGCGGATTTCCTCGAGTTCGCGCCGGAGGTCGAGCACCAGGCCACGCCAATAGGCGGCGTCCCGCACCTCTTCCGCGGGCGCCTCCTCGACGGCGGGGGGCTCGGCGGCCTCGACCAACGGTGGCGCAGGCGGTGCCTCCGGTTCTGGCGCCGTCTCGGGTACCCGGTGGTCGGCCAAGCGCTCTGCCACCGGCTTCGCGGTGGCGATCACGGCATGGGCCCCGCTCTCGCGCAGGACTTTCTGCACGCCCTTGATCGTGTAGCCGTCGCTGTAGAGGAGATGGCGGATGCCGCGCAGCAGGGCGACATCCTCCGGCCGGTAATAGCGCCGGCCGCCGCCCCGCTTCATCGGCTTGATCTGGGGAAAACGGGTCTCCCAGAAACGCAGGACGTGCTGCGGCACATCCAGTTCCTCGGCCACTTCGGAGATCGTGCGGAAGGCGCCCGGCTGCTTGGTGCTGGACCTGGGTGCCCGCGGCTCGTCGCCTTCCCCGTCGAGCGCCCGCGCTGGCATCGCCGTCAGCCCTTGGCCCGCCGCGACAGGCCGGCGTTGATCTGGTCCTTGAGGACGTGGGAGGGCCGGAACACCAGCACCCGGCGTGGCTCGATCGGCACTTCCTCGCCCGTCTTGGGATTGCGGCCTACGCGGCCACCCTTCTGGCGCACGGCGAAAGTGCCGAAAGACGAGATCTTCACCGCCTCGCCCTCGACCAGGCTGGTGGCGATGGTGTCGAGCACGGATTCGACCAGTTCGGCGGATTCGTTCCGCGACAGGCCGACTTCCTGATAGACCGCTTCGGCGAGATGTGCCCGCGTGATGGTGGTCGCCATGCACCCCCCAGTGGTGACGGTGTTCGTAACCGTTCCGTCAAGCCTAAGCTGACGGCAGAACCCCGTCAATATCAATGGGATAGGCGGTCCGGCTCAGATCCGGACCAAGCACGAGCCCCAGGTGAAGCCGCCGCCCATGGCTTCCAGCAGGACGAGCTGGTCGCGCTGGATGCGGCCGTCGCCCATCGCTTCGGCGAGGGCGAGCGGCACCGAGGCCGCCGAGGTATTGCCATGCCGGCCGACCGTCACGACGACCCGGCTCGGATCGATGCCGAGCTTGCGCGCCGTGCCGTCGATGATGCGGAGATTGGCCTGGTGCGGCACGATCCAATCGAGGTCCGCCGGGGTCAGACCGGTGGCTTCCAGGGCCTCGCCCACCACTTCGGCCAGATTGACCACGGCGTGGCGGAACACTTCCTTGCCGGTCATGCGGATGTGGCCGACCGTCTGAGTCTTCGACGGCCCGCCGTCGACATAGAGAAGGTCGCGGTAGCGCCCGTCGGCATGAAGGTGGGTGGTCAGGATGCCGCGGTCGGTGCTGGCACCGGCGCCCATGCCCGCTTCCAGCACCACGGCGCCGGCACCGTCGCCGAACAGCACGCAGGTGGTGCGGTCTTCCCAGTCGAGGATGCGCGAAAACGTCTCGGCCCCGATCACCAGGGCGCGCTTGTGCTGCCCGGCCTTGAGGAAATTGTCGGCCGTGGCCAGGGCGTAGATGAAGCCCGAGCAGACCGCCTGGATATCGAAGGCGGCACCCTGGCGGATGCCGAGGTTGGCCTGCACGGTGGCTGCGGTCGCCGGGAAGGTGTAGTCCGGCGTCGCGGTGGCCAGCACCACGAGGTCGATGTCCTTGGCATCGCGTTCCGCCACCTCCAGCGCACGGCGTGCAGCCGCAGTCGCGAGGTCCGAGGTGCATTCGCCCTCGGCCGCGATGTGGCGTTCACGTATCCCAGTGCGGGCGACGATCCACTCGTCGTCGGTGGCGACCTTGGACGCCAGTTCGGCGTTGGTCAGCACACGTTCGGGAAGATAGGCGCCGCACCCGAGAAGCAACGACCTGACGACGGCACCACCTTTATTCATGATTCGACGACGACCTGCGCTACCGATCCGGAGTCTGAACTTGCCTC
>JAYSCC010000450.1:800-3266 GCA_041915065.1 Zavarzinia sp. | reverse complement strand
CATAAGGGACTTGCGCCCGTCACAAGGGCGACCGATACCTTCGAATGACCGCGCCGGACCTTTCGAAACATTGCCGACAGGTGAACAAAGCGGCTAATTTCCGCCAATTTACCTAGCTTGTTGCAATTGCGAACTATTATCAAATAAAAGAGGGCCGAATAGACCCTTTGGCGGTTGCAATGGCCTGCCAAGGGGCGTAGGGCCTGCCCCGCAAACACCGGCACCTGCCATTTGCGGGATTAGAGCAGGCCGCCTTGAAGTCCGGAAAATCCCGCCCTCGGGAAGGACACGAACGGATCATGGCTCGTAAGAAGATTGCCCTTATCGGCGCCGGCAACATCGGCGGCACGCTGGCCCACCTCGCGGCGCAGAAGGAACTGGGCGACATCGTCCTGTTCGACGTCGCCGAAGGTCTCCCGCAGGGCAAGGCTCTCGACCTCTCGCAGTGCGGCCCGGTCGAAGGCTTCGACGCCAGCATCACCGGCACCAACGACTATGCCGACATCGCCGGCGCCGACGTCATCATCGTCACCGCCGGTGTCGCCCGCAAGCCCGGCATGAGCCGCGACGACCTGCTCGGCATCAACCTCAAGGTGATGAAGTCGGTCGGCGAAGGCATCGCCGCCAACGCACCCGACGCTTTCGTGATCTGCATCACCAACCCGCTCGACGCGATGGTCTGGGCCCTGCGCGAATTCTCGGGCTTGCCGCACAACAAGGTCGTCGGCATGGCCGGTGTTCTGGACTCGGCGCGCTTCTCGACCTTCCTCGCCTGGGAATTCGGCGTCTCGATCCGCGACGTGAACACCTTCGTGCTCGGCGGCCACGGCGACACCATGGTGCCGGTCGTGCAGTACTCCACCGTCAACGGCATCCCGGTTCCGGACCTCATCAAGCAGGGCCGCACCACCCAGGAAAAGATCGACGCGATCGTGCAGCGCACCCGTTCGGGCGGCGGCGAGATCGTCGGCCTGCTCAAGACCGGCTCGGCGTTCTACGCCCCTGCCGCCTCGGGCATCGCCATGGCCGAAGCCTACCTCAACGACCAGAAGCGCATCCTGCCCGTCGCAGCCTATGTCGATGGCCAGTACGGCGTTGACGGCCTCTACGTCGGCGTGCCCGCGATCAGGTCATCGAGATCGAGCTGGACGACGAAGCCAAGGCCAACCTCCAGGTCTCGGTCGACGCGGTCAAGGAACTGCTGGTCGCCTGCAAGGGCATCGACGGCACGCTCGCCTAAGAGCTTCTAATACCCGCCCCTGCGCTACCGGTCTGAGAGACACCCTCTCACAATGGCGGGTAGCGCAGGGGCAAAATAGTTTCTTGGAACCTCCCCGGCCTTCTCCGGCTGCTTCCACGATCAGGAACAGGAAAACCGATGTCGATCCTCGTTAACAAGAACACCAAGGTCATCACCCAGGGCATGACCGGCGCGACCGGCAGCTTCCACACGCAGGCCGCGCTCGACTACGGCACGCAGATGGTTGCGGGCGTGACCCCCGGCAAGGGCGGCCAGACCCACATCGGCCTGCCCCAGTTCAACTCGGTCCACGAAGCCAAGGCCGCCACCGGCGCCACCGCATCGTGCGTCTACGTGCCGCCGTTCGGCGCCGCCGACGCCATCCTTGAGGCGATCGACGCCGAGATGGAACTCATCATCTGCATCACCGAGGGCATCCCCGTCCTCGACATGGTGCCGGTGAAGCGTGCGCTCGTCGGTTCGAAGTCGCGCCTGATCGGCCCGAACTGCCCCGGCGTCCTGACCCCGGACGAATGCAAGATCGGCATCATGCCGGGCAACATCTTCTCGCAGGGTTCGGTGGGTGTTGTTTCGCGCTCGGGCACGCTTACCTATGAAGCCGTGTTCCAGACCACCGCAGCCGGCCTCGGCCAGACCACCGCAGTCGGCATCGGCGGCGACCCGGTCAACGGCACCAACTTCATCGACATGCTCGAACTGTTCCTCGCTGACGACGCCACCACCTCGATCATCATGATCGGTGAAATCGGCGGCTCGGCCGAAGAAGAAGCGGCGCAGTTCCTCAAGGACGAAGCCAAGCGCGGCCGTCGCAAGCCGATGGCGGGCTTCATCGCCGGCCGCACGGCGCCT
The DNA here is from genome assembly GCA_041915065.1 of Zavarzinia sp. Lineage (GTDB taxonomy): Bacteria > Pseudomonadota > Alphaproteobacteria > Zavarziniales > Zavarziniaceae > Zavarzinia. The sequence continues at coordinate 1,156 of JAYSCC010000450.1, read as the reverse complement.
CCGGGCCGCCGCATGGGCCACGCCGGTGCGATCGTCTCGGGCGGCCAGGGCGGCGCCGAGGAAAAGATCGCGGCGATGGAAGAGGCCGGCATCAAGGTCTCGGCCAGCCCCTCGCTGCTCGGCGAGACGCTGGTGGAAGCCATCAAGGCTTTCGCCTGACAATACAGGTGCAACGGGGCGGCGCTTCTTCGGAACCGCGTCGCCCCGGGGCGCTTACCATGACGCGCATGGGGCATCCGGCCCCGGCGTGAGTACCTAGCGGACTAGCGGCCCTCCTCCCCGGAAACCCCGTCAGCCCGCCAAACTGAAAACGTCGGACAAACCTGTCCGGGCGTGGCGATAGGTGATTCCTATGG
>JAYSCC010000450.1:0-790 GCA_041915065.1 Zavarzinia sp. | reverse complement strand
CGACGAGAGTTTCGATTTCACCCCGGACCTGGGCCTCGACGAGCCCCAGGCCGGTCCCAGCTGGAAGCGCGGCAACTGGCCCCTCGTCGGCGGCGACGCCGAGGACGACTGGACGCAGGGGCTCGACCCCACGGCGCTCAAGGCCGAGATCAAGAAGGCGGCTGCCAAGGGCGGCAGCGCTCCGATCGATCAGTCCCGCATAGACGAAGCGGCTGCCGATGCAATCCGCGCGATGATGCTGATCCGCACCTATCGCGTGCGCGGTCACCTCGCGGCGGACCTCGACCCGCTGGGCCTCAACCAGCGCAAGCTCCCGGCTGACCTGACCCCCGAATACCACGGCTTCGCTGGCGCCGCGCAGGACCGCAAGGTCTACGTCGGCGGCGCGCTCGGCCTCGAGTGGACGACCGTGCGCGAGATCGTGCAGATTCTGCGCGCCAACTACTGCGGCAAGGTCGGCCTCGAGTACATGCACATCGCGGACACCGAGGAGCGTCGCTTCCTCCAGGACCGCATGGAAGGCGCCGACAAGGAGATCGAGTTCACGCCGGAAGGCAAGAAGGCGATCCTCCAGGCTGTCGTCCGCGGCGAGCAGTACGAGAAGTTCCTCGGCAAGAAGTACGTCGGCACCAAGCGCTTCGGCCTTGACGGCGGCGAGTCGATGATCCCCGCGCTGGAAGCCGTCATCAAGTACGGCGGCCAGCTCGGCGTGAAGGAAATCGTGTACGGCATGGCCCACCGCGGCCGCCTGAACGTCCTCGCGAACGTGATGGCCAAGCCCTACAAGGTG
>JAYSCC010000449.1:0-3281 GCA_041915065.1 Zavarzinia sp. | reverse complement strand
CTTCTTGCCCTCGTCCTTGACCACCGGATCGGCGACCGGCCGCACCGGTTTTTCCACCGCGGGACCGATCCGATAGTCGCCACGGGGCGGCGGCGGCGCAACGGGAGGCGCGGCAGGAGGTGAAACGGGAGGTGAAACCGGCGGGGGTGCCGGCGGTGAGACCGGAGGGGCCGGTGGCGGCGCAGGGGGCGAGACCGGCGCCGCCGGGGGCACCGTGGCCGAAGCAGGCGGCGTGGTGGTCTGCCCGCGCGGGGCGAACACCGTCTGGTCCGCTTCGGGCGGGGCTTTCAGGGCGATGTTCAGGGTCGCGGCGATGCCTTCGGCCAGGCGGTCGAGATATTGGGTGATCGGCGGCCGCCAAGCGTCGATCCATTGTTCCGACGAGACGAAGAGTTCGAGCGCCCGGGCCGGCGTCACCTCGCGGATGCGCACGGTGAAGACGTTCTTGCCCTTGGAGACCGAACGCTCGATCTCCTTCCGCACGAAGATCGACTTGTTGGAATTTTCGGACAGCAGGAAGACGATGGCGCCGGCGGCGTCCAGCCCGTCGATGATCTGTTCGGCGTAATCGGCGCCGGGGCGGATGTCACGGGGGGCTATGAAACAGCGCACACCCCGCTGCTCCAGATAGTTGGTGATCCGCTCGGCGAACTCCCGATCCTCGGATGCATGACTGATGAAGATCGGCGCGCTCATGCCGTCTCGCCTCTTAACCTTTCAACGACGACGGGCAGTCTAACGTGCACGCGCCGGCTTGCCAGTGTCGATAGACACAGGCCCGGACGAATTTTTTCGCGCTCAGATCACGAATCTGTCGCGATTCGGGCCATGGATTGATCTAGCCACCCTTTATTGATGATACCGATCCGCTATATGTAGGCATGGACAAAAGCGTCAAGGATCCGTCATGCGGGCGGGAGGACGCGGTACGACAGGAATTGGCAAGAGATGAAGGCGCTGAACGCGGTTCGTATCCAGGGTGTCGAGGTGCTGCCCCTCCTCGAAGGAGGCAAGGGCGTCTCGGCCACGAACGGCCAGTCGTCGGGTGCCTGGGCTGCGGCCGGTGGTATCGGCACCGTGTCTGCCGTGAATGCCGATTCCTATGATGCCAACGGCGAGGTGATTCCGCAGATCTACCGCGGCAAGACCCGGCGCGAGCGGCACGAGGAACTGGTCGAATACGGCATCCACGGCGGCATCAGCCAGGTCCAGCGTGCCCATGACGTCTCGGGCGGCAAAGGCCGCCTGCATATCAACGTACTGTGGGAGATGGGCGGTGCCGAGCGCGTGCTGAAGGGCGTGCTCGAGGGCGCCAAGGGTCTGGTGCATGGCGTCACCTGCGGCGCCGGCATGCCCTATCGCTTGGCCGAGATCGCGGCCGGCTTCGGCGTCAACTACTACCCGATCGTTTCTTCCGGCCGCGCCTTCCGGGCCCTGTGGAAGCGCGCCTACCACAAGTTCTCGAACTTCCTCGGCGGCGTCGTCTACGAGGATCCCTGGCTGGCCGGCGGCCACAACGGTCTCTCCAATTCCGAAGACCCGCTGACGCCCGAAGATCCCTATCCGCGCGTCGTCCAGCTTCGCCGCGACATGAACGAGGCGGGCCTCACCGACACGCCGGTGATCATGGCCGGCGGCGTCTGGTATCTCCGCGAATGGCAGCATTTCATCGACAACCCGGAAGTCGGGCCGGTGATCTTCCAATTCGGCACCCGCCCCCTCCTGACCAAGGAGAGCCCGATCCCCGAGAGCTGGAAGCAGCGCCTGCTGAAGATCGCCAAGGGCGAGGTTTCGCTGCACCGCTTCTCGCCCACGGGCTTCTATTCCTCGGCCGTGCACAACCCCTTCCTGCGCGAGCTGGAAGAGCGTTCGGATCGCCAGATCGCCTATTCGAGCGAGCCGGTGGGCGACCACATGGCCGCCCTGGCCATCGGCGCCCGCGGCCGCCTCGTCTATGTCACCTCGCACGACAAGGAACGGGCGCAGGACTGGATGGCGGCCGGCTTCACGGAAGCCATGCGCACGCCCGACCACACGCTGATCTTCGTGACGCCCGAGAAGGCGCACGAGATCCTGAAGGACCAGATCGACTGCATGGGCTGTCTCTCGGCCTGCAAATTCTCCAACTGGTCGCAGGGCGAGGAAGGCACGACTGGCAAGAAAGCCGATCCGCGCAGCTTCTGCATCCAGAAGACGCTCCAGGACATCGCCCATGGCGGCGATCCCGAGCACAACCTGATGTTCGCCGGCCATTCGGCCTATCGTTTCGCCAGCGACCCCTTCTATTCCAACGGCTTCGTGCCGACCGTGCGCCAGCTCGTCGAGCGGCTGGTCACGGGCGATTGATCAGGGAGTAACGTCATGAGCAGGCCTGCCGGGCTCGAACGCCCCTTCCGCGACGCTCTCCAGCGGCTCAAGGCCGCCGGCCTGCGGCCGACCCGACAGCGCTTGGCCCTGACCCGCATCCTGTTCGAGGCAGGCCATCGCCACGTCACGGCGGAAACGCTGCACGCCGAGGCGAAGACCGCCGGCGTCGACGTCTCGCTCGCCACGATCTACAACACGCTGCACCAGTTCACCGGGGTCGGCCTGTTGCGCGAAGTGGTGATCGACACCGGCAAGGCCTATTTCGACACCAATACCGACGAACACCACCACTTCTTCTATGAAGACTCGGGCAAGCTCTGCGACATTGCCGGCGGCGAGATCGCCATCGCCAACCTGCCGGTGACGCCGCCGGGCATGGAAGTGGCCCGGGTCGACGTCGTCATCCGGCTCCGCGAGACTGCCGCCAAGGATCTTTGACGGCATCTCGCAATGCACAAATTGTTATTATTCTTGTGTGACTTGTAACTGACATTCAATCAATTCCAATCTGTTGACGCGGACACCCGGCGGGCGCAATACTATGCGCGGCCGGGTGTTCCATTATCGGGGGGTGCCCGGCCCCAAGGGGCCGGTCCCCCACCGGGACTGACCCAGACCCGAAGCCCGATCCGGGGAAGGAGTGACGCCATGTCGCTTGCTGGGACCAAGACCTGTGACAACCTGAAGGCCGCCTTCGCCGGCGAGAGCCAGGCGAACCGCCGCTATCTCTATTTCGCGCAGAAAGCCGACGTCGAAGGTTACAACGATGTCGCGGCCGTGTTCCGCTCGACCGCGGAAGGCGAGACCGGCCACGCCCATGGCCACCTCGAATTCCTCGAGGAAGTGGGCGACCCCGCGACCGGCGAGCCGATCGGCCCGACCGAAGCCAACCTGAAGGCCGCCATCGCCGGCGA
>JAYSCC010000448.1:0-3307 GCA_041915065.1 Zavarzinia sp. | reverse complement strand
TCCAGCCGGGCTTCGATCTGGGGCAGGCGGTCGGCGCCGAAGAAGGCGTCGCCGTCCAGGACCACGAAGGGCGAACCCCAAACGCCCAGCGTCGCCGCCGCTTCATTGGCAAGGCGAAGCGTTTCCTTGGCCGCGTCGCCGGTCATGCCCGTCGCCGCCTCATCGGGCGTGACGCCGCAGGTGCCGGCCAGGGCGGCGATCGTCGCCGCGTCGGCGAGGTGGGCGCCCCGGCGGAAGGCGGCATCGAAGACCGCCCGCGCGAAGGGCACGGCGGCATCCGGCTGCACTGCTTCCAGGTGGTGGAACAGGCGTGCCGGCAGGTGGGTGGAGACCGGGAAGGGTTCCGGCATGCGGAAATCCGGCTTGCCGAAGAAACGGGCCGAGCGCGCCATGTCGGCCAGTACATAGCGGCGCTTGGCCTCGTGTTCGAGCGGTGGCGGCATGCCGTGCTGCTTCAAGACGGCCCAGAGCAGGATCGGCCGCCAACGCAAGGGCCGGCCGTGGCGCGATGCCAGGTCGGCCAGCGCGTCGGCCAGGCAATAGGCGTAGGGCGAGGCGAAATCGAAGAAGAAGTCGATTGGCGCGCTCATGGCCTGGCTCCGGCCGCCAGGGCGGGCGAGGGGGGCAGGGCGCAGGCCCGGGCGTATTCGGTGGCCATGCGGTCGACCAGATCCGCGATGGCCGGCAGGTCGTGGATCGTCGCCACCCCCTGGCCGGCGGTCCATACGTCGCGCCACAGGCGGGCCTCGCCGTCGTTCAGGGAACTGAGGTCCGGGCTCTTGGGCGGCAGGCTGGCGATGTCGATACCGGCGCGCTCGAGGCTCGGCTTCAGCCAGTTGCAGCCGATGCCGGAGAGGCGGTCGGAATAGACCAGGTCGTCGATGCCGGCGTCCACGATCATCCGCTTGTAATCCTCGGCGGCATTGGACTCCTGCGTCGCCAGGAAGCGCGTGCCGATATAGGTGAGATCGGCGCCGAGGGCCTCGGCCGCGCGGATCTGGAAGCCGTCGCCGATCGAGCCGCCGAGCACCAAGCAGCCGTCCCAGAATTCCCTGATCTCGCGAACCAGGGAAAAGGCGCCCTGGAGCGAGGCATGGCCGCCGGCACCGCCGCCGATGCAGATCAGCCCATCGACACCGGTCTCGGCCGCTTTCCGGGCGTGGGCGGCATTGGTGACGTCGCAGAAGACGAGGCCGCCATAGGCATGCACCCGCTTGACCACCGGTGCCGGCGAGCCGAGCGAGGTCAGCACCAGCGGCACCCGGTGATGCGCCACGATGTCGAGATCGGGCAGGAAACGGGCGTTGGTTCGATGCACCACGAGGTTGACGCCGAAGGGTGCCACCACGGCGCCCGGATTGGCGGCGCGATGGGCGTCCAGCTCGTCGCGGAGTGCGCCGAGCCAACGGTCGAGCTGTTCCGAGGGCCTGGCATTGACATGGGGGAAGGTGCCGACCACGCCGGCCTTGCACAGGGCGGCGACCAGCGGCGGGAAGGAGACCAGGAACATCGGCGCACCGATCACCGGCAGGCGGAGCGCGCCACGCAACATCTCGGGTATGGACAAGGCTTCTCCCCCTCGCAGTCGATGGGCGCAGCCTGGGGCGGTCGCCGGGGTGGCGCCACGTCCAAATGGGGGGTCAATCGGCGAAGACGACGCGGTTTCGCCCACCGCTCTTGGCGGCATAAAGGGCGCGGTCGGCCCGCTCCAGGATATGGTCGAGGGCCTCTTCGGAGGAGACCCGCGTGGCGCCGCCGATGCAGGCCTTGACCGCCAGTTCGAGGGTGCCGACGGTGACCGGATCGCCGCCGATCACGGCGTTCAGGCGGTGGGCGATCACTTCTGCCTCGCTGCGCTGGGTCGAGGGCAGCAGGACGGCGAATTCTTCGCCCCCGATGCGGGCGACGAAATCGCCGATCCGGACCGCACCGCGGCAGCGCTCGGCCACCGCCCGGAGGACCTGGTCGCCGACGCCGTGGCCATAGCGATCGTTGATCGACTTGAAATGGTCGATGTCGACCATGAGCAGGGAAATCTCTTCCCGCGCGGCCGCCGTGTTACGGAAGGCGTGGCTCGATTCCTCGAAGAAGCTGCGCCGGTTGGAAAGCCCGGTCAGCATGTCGGTCGAGGCGATCTCGCGCAGTTCGACCTCCATCCGGCGGCGTTCGGTCACATCCCAGAAGACGACGACATAGATGTCGCCGATGAAGCGGAAACGGAATTCCATGCGCCGTTCGATGCCGTCACGGCACAGCACGGTCCATTCCGCCGATTGGGAATGGCTCTGGTCGCGGCGGGCGAGGTCGAGCTTCTCGCGCCATTCGGCGACCGCCACGGCGCAGACCTGGGGGTCGGGAAAGGCCAGTGCCCACCAGTCGTCGTGGTGCAGCATGGCGACGTCGTAATCGAAGAAGAGGTCGGAGGTGGCGTTGCAGAACAGGGTGTGGAAGTCGCCGTCATAGATTTCGAGGCCGATGGGCAGGCCGGCCGCGACTTGTTCCAGGGTCTGGCACCAGGTGGCGTCCACCGTGGTGGCACGGTCGATGGTGACTACCACGCCGTCCTCGCCGGGCGAGAAGGAGAGGCTCAGGGCGCGCGCGCCGACGGCGGTCGAACAGCGGACGGTGAGGGGGGGCGGGGTCTCGCTGGCCGCCAGGTGACCGCGTACCGCCGCGGCGCCGGAAGGCCCGATCATGGTGGCGAGGTCGAGGGGCAACACACCGTGCGGACACAAAAGGGAATGCGCCGCGACATTGTCCGCGACGACCGTCTTGCCGTCCGGCTCGATCACGATGAGCGGTGCCGCGACCCTGTCCAGCCAGGGCGGTTTGGTGATGGACGCCATTGATGCTGTCGGTTGCCCCTGTCTTCAGTCCGCCACTTTGCCATGCTTGAGTTAACCGACGGTTAGCTGTAACCAGCGCCCCCGGAGGGACCTGACGGATGCGGGCATCGATCGCGAAATATACCCTGGGACGGCCTCGTTTCGTGCTCTCCGGGCTTGCCGTTGTCGCCGCCTTCGCACTTCTGCCCCGCGGCCTGCCGGCGGGCCTCCGCCCGGTGATCGCCTGGGACATCGGTTCGGTGCTCTATCTCGGGGCGACCTGGACCATGATGGCGCGTTCGGACCAGGCGGCGATCCGTGGCCGGGCCCGGCGCCACGACGTCCGGCAATGGGCGATCCTCGGCCTCGCCGTGCTCGGCTTGGTGGCGGCCATGGCGGCGCTGGTCGACCTGATCCGGGCGATGCACCAGGACGCGGGGCGGGGCGGCACGCTCGACCTCGCGCTCGTGCTGGGTTCGATC
>JAYSCC010000447.1:0-3314 GCA_041915065.1 Zavarzinia sp. | reverse complement strand
GGGAGGCCGGCATCGGTCATCTCGAAGACGCCGATCTCGTCGGTCGGGCCGAAGCGGTTCTTGACCGCGCGCAGGATGCGGAACTGGTGGCCGCGCTCGCCTTCGAAATAGAGCACGGTGTCGACCATGTGCTCGACCACGCGGGGGCCGGCGATCTGGCCTTCCTTGGTGACATGGCCGACCAGGATGACGGTGACGCCCTTCCGCTTGGCGAAGCGGACCAATTCGCCCGCCACTGCGCGCACCTGGGAGACGGTGCCGGGGGCCGACTCGATATTCTCGGCGAACATGGTCTGGATCGAGTCGATGACCACGACGTCGACTCGCCCGGCGGCGTCGAGGGCGGCGAGAATGTCGCCGAGCCCGGTTTCGGCCAGCAGTTTCACCGGCGCGTCGCCGAGGCCGAGACGACCGGCACGGAGCCGCACCTGGTCGATCGCTTCTTCGCCGGAGATATAGGCGCAGGCGCGCCCGGCGCGGGCGAGGGCGGCGACGACCTGGAGCAGGATCGTGGACTTGCCGATGCCGGGATCGCCGCCGACCAGCAGGGCGGACCCGGGCACCAGGCCGCCACCGGCGACACGGTCGAATTCGTCGATGCCGGACGGCAGGCGGGGCGGCGGCGCCTCACCGCCGCGAAGATCGGTGAATTCCGGTGCCCGCGACTTGCGCTTCCCGGCCTTCTGCTCGAGGCCACCGGGGAGGGCGGTCGGCAGCACTTCTTCGACCATGGAATTCCAGGCGCCGCAGGCTTCGCAGCGCCCGGACCACTTGCGTGCCGCGGCGCCGCAGGCCTGGCAGACCCAGGACTCGGCCGCCTTCGCCATCAGGGTTTCAGGATGTCCATGGTGATCGGGCCGACGGCCCTTCCATGGATGAACTGGTCGACATAGGGGTTGCCCGAAGTATCGATCTCGCTCTTGTGGCCGCACCAGATGATCTTGCCGTGATAGATCATCGCCAAGCGATCGGCGATCTTGCGGGCGGAAGCCATGTCGTGGGTGATGGTCAGGGTGGTGGCACCCAGGTCCTTCACGCATTCGACGATCAAGTCGTTGATCACGTCGGCCATGATGGGGTCGAGGCCGGTGGTGGGTTCGTCGAAGAAGATGATCTCGGGCTCGGTCGCGATCGCGCGGGCCAGGGCCACGCGCTTCTGCATGCCGCCCGAAAGCTCGGCCGGGAAGAGTTCGCCGACATCGGCCTTCAGGCCGACGCGGCCGAGCTTCTCGATCGCGATTTCTTTCGCCTTGGCCTTCTTCATGCCGCGGCCCTGGATCAAGCCAAAGGCGACGTTCTGCCAGACCCGCAGGCTGTCGAACAGGGCGGAGCCCTGGAACAACATGCCGAATTTGGCGAGATACTCTTCCTTGGCCGAGCCGCGCAGGCCCACGACATCCTCGCCGTCGACCAGGATCCGGCCCTTGTCGGGGCGGAGCAGGCCGAGCACGCATTTCAGCATCACCGACTTGCCGGTGCCCGAGCCGCCGATGACGACCAGGGATTCGCCCCGGCCGACATCGAGATCGATGCCGTCCAGCACCTTCTTGGGGCCGAAGTGCTTGACGACGCCGTCGAGTTTCAGTTTCGGCGTGGTCATGATGCGAAGAACAATTCGGTGATCAGGTAGTTGGCCGCCAGGATCAGGACCGAGGCGGAAACCACCGCGTTGGTGGTAGCGGCACCGACGCCCTGGGCGCCGCCCCGGCTGTGATAGCCGTGATAGCAGCCCATGAGCGCCAGGATGAAGCCGAAGGCGGCAGCCTTCACCAGGCCAGAGACGACGTCCATCACCTCGAGATAGTCGACCGTCGACTTCAGGTAGGAGCCATAGTTGAAGCCGAGCTTGCCGGTGCCGACCAGATAGCCGCCCATCACGCCGATGATGTCGGAGACGATGACCAAGAGCGGCATGGTCACGGTCGCCGCGATCAGGCGCGGCGCCACCAGATATTTGAACGGGTTGGTCGACAGCGTGGTGAGCGCGTCGATCTGCTCGGTCACCCGCATGGTGCCGAGTTCGGCCGCCATGGCGGCGGAAACCCGGCCGGCGACCATGAGGCCCGAGAGTACGGGGCCGAGTTCACGGGCGATCGCGATCACCACGATGGTGGCGACGGCGTTTTCCGCGTTGAAGCGCGACGAGCCGATATAGATCTGCAGCGCCAGCACCATGCCGGTGAAGACCGCCGTCAGGCCGACCACGGGCAGCGAGAAATAGCCGATCGAGATCATCTGCCGGCCGATCAGGCCGAGGTAGAGCGGCGGGCGCAGGCAATGCTGTAAGCCGTTGCCGGCGAAGACGGCGAGGCGGCCGACCGCAGCGAAGGCGCCGAGGGTCGCCCGGCCGACGAGAGCGATCGGATTGGTCATGCCGGACCGCCGATGTAGTGGCGGGTGAAACGCCGGCCCAGCCGGGTCAGTAGTTCGTAGGAGACGGTATCCATCGTCTTGGCCACGCGGTCGACGGTCAGCGCGTCGCCGACCAGGGTGATCGGCATGCCCGGCCGGGTCAGGTGCTCCGGCACGTCGGTCACGTTGATGGTCATCAGGTCCATGGAAATGCGCCCCAGGATCGGAATTTCGCGGCCGGCGATCAGGGCGTGACCCCGGTTGCCCGCGGCCCTCAGGAAGCCGTCGGCATAGCCGACAGCCACCGTCGCCACCCGCGTCGGCCGGGAGACTTGGTGCGCGGCACCGTAGCCAACGGTCTCGGGCCGGTCAATCGCGCGCGTTTGCAGGATACCGGCATCGAGCCGTACCACGGGATGGAAGCGCATCGCCTGGGACGGAATCGGATTGCCGCCGTAGAGGGCGATGCCGGGCCGCACCATGTCGAAGTGATAGTCGCCGCCCCACAGCACACCGGCCGAATTGGCCAATGCCAGGCGTGGGCGCTGCGCCCCCGTGGGCAGGTGAGCGGCGATTTCGACGAAGCGGCGGCGTTGTTCTGCTGTCTTCGGGTTATCCGGGTCGTCCGCGCAGGCGAGATGGCTCATGACGACGTCGAGTCGGATGCCGTCCAAGCGTTCGGGCTCTTCCGCCAGCGTGGCCAGTTCGGCGGCGGAGAGCCCGGTGCGGCACATGCCGGTGTCGACGTGAAGGGCGGCGGACAGGGCGCGCCCGGTCTCTCGCGCCTGGGCCGCCCAGGCCGCCATGTCGTGCAGGCTGTTCAAGACCGGGGTGACGCCGCTCGCGGTGAATTCGCCCGCCGTGCCCGCGGGAATGCCGTGCAGCACGAAGACCGTGGCATCGGCCGCCAGCAGGGGGCGGAGAGCCAGCGCTTCGGCCAGATGGGCGACGAAAAAGTGGCG
>JAYSCC010000446.1:0-3316 GCA_041915065.1 Zavarzinia sp. | reverse complement strand
CATCCACACCCGGGGGAAGGAATATATGGTCGCCTTCCTGGTGCTCGAGACGCTGATGATCGGCGTCTTCTGCGCCCTGGACCTGGTGCTCTTCTACCTCTTCTTCGAAGCCGGCCTGATCCCGATGTTCCTGATCATCGGCATCTGGGGCGGTCCGCGCCGGATCTACGCGACCTTCAAGTTCTTCCTCTACACGCTGCTCGGCTCGCTCCTGATGCTGCTCGCGATCATCGCGATGTATCTGATGGCAGGTACGACCGACGTGGTGGCGCTGACCAACTTCCAGTTCCCGGTCGGCATGCAGAACTGGCTGTGGCTCGCCTTCTTCGCCTCCTTCGCGGTGAAGGTGCCGATGTGGCCGGTACACACCTGGCTGCCGGACGCCCACGTGGAAGCGCCGACCGCGGGTTCGGTGATCCTGGCCGGCGTTCTCTTGAAGATGGGCGGCTATGGCTTCATCCGGTTCTCGCTGCCGATGTTCCCGGATGCCTCGGTCTATTTCACGCCGCTGATCTATACGCTCTCGGTCGTCGCGATCATCTACACGTCCCTCGTCGCCCTGGTGCAGGAGGACATGAAGAAGCTGATCGCCTATTCGTCGATCGCGCATATGGGCTTCATCACCCTCGGCACCTTCACCTTCACCGAGCAGGGCCTGCAGGGCGCGATCATCCAGATGATCAGCCACGGCATCGTCTCGGGCGCCTTGTTCCTCTGCGTCGGCGTCGTCTATGACCGGCTGCACACCCGCGAGATCGCGCGCTACGGCGGTCTCGTGAATCGGATGCCGGTCTATGCCTTCGTCTTCATGCTGTTCACCATGGCGACGGTGGGTCTGCCCGGCACCTCCGGCTTCGTCGGCGAATTCATGATCCTGAGCGGCACCTTCCGGGCCGATACGGTGGCGGCCACCCTGGCCTCGACCGGGCTCATCCTGGGGGCGGCCTATTCGCTCTACCTCTATCGCCGGGTCGTCTTCGGCGAACTGGTCCATGCCGACCTGCAGAACATGCCGGACCTCAATTTCCGCGAGAAGGTCACCTTCTTGCCCTTGATGGTCACGGCGCTCTGGATCGGTATCTATCCGAGCTACTTCACCGCGGCGACCGATGTCTCGGTGCAGAACCTGATCACCCATGCCCGCGCCAAGATCGCGGCCAATGCGGCGCCGGCGGCTGCGCCCATCGAGGGGAACGCGCAATGACGTCGCAACTCTCTGCGGATCTCCTGCTGATCCTGCCCGAACTGATCGTTGCGGTCGGCGCCTTGGCGCTGCTGCTGGTCGGTGCCTATCGGGGCGAGGGCAGCACCCGGCTGGTCGGTATCGGGGCGGTCGGAATCCTCGTGGTGGCGCTCTATCTGGTCGCCTGCAAGACGGGGGACGCCAAGACCCTCGGCTTCCACGGCATGGTGGTGACGGACGGCTTCGGCCGTTTCATGAAGGTGCTGGTGCTGATCGGTGCGGCCGTCGCCATTCCGATGTCCGGCGACTTCTTCCGCCGCCTGGACAGCGAGCGCTTCGAGTATCCGATCCTGATCATGCTGGCGACCGTCGGCATGATGCTGATGATCTCGGCCAACGACCTGATCACCCTCTATGTCGGGCTCGAGCTGCAATCGCTGGCGCTCTATGTCCTGGCCGCCTTCCTGCGTGACGATCTCCGTTCGACCGAAGCGGGGCTGAAGTATTTCGTCCTCGGTGCGCTGTCGTCCGGCATGCTGCTTTACGGCGCCTCGCTGATCTACGGCTTCTCCGGCACGACCAATTTCACCGTGCTGGCCGAGGGCATGGCCAAGGCGGGTGGCGCGGGGGCCAGCATCGGCCTGATCGTCGGTATCGTCTTCCTGGTCGCCGGTCTCGCCTTCAAGGTCTCGGCCGTGCCCTTCCACATGTGGACGCCGGACGTCTACGAAGGTTCGCCCACCCCGGTCACCGCCTTCTTCGCGGCGGCGCCCAAGGTGGCGGCGATGGCGCTGTTCCTGCGCGTCATGGTCTCGCCCTTCGCGGCGGCCACGGCTCAGTGGCAGCAGATCATCATCTTCGTCTCGCTCGCCTCCATGCTGCTCGGCGCCTTCGCCGCGATCGGGCAGAGCAACATGAAGCGCCTGCTCGCCTATTCCTCGATCGGCCATGTCGGCTATGCCCTGGTCGGGCTGGCCGCCGGGGGCGAGCAGGGGATCCGCGGCGTGCTGATCTACATGACCATCTATCTGATCATGACGCTCGGCATCTTCGGCGTGCTGCTGGTCATGCGGAAGGACGGCAAGCCGGTCGAGAGCATTGCGGATTTCGCCGGCCTCGGCCGCACCAATCCGTGGCTCGCCTTCGTCACCGCCGGTTTCATGTTCTCGCTCGCCGGTGTGCCGCCGCTGGCCGGTTTCTTCGCCAAGTTCTACGTCTTCATCTCGGCGATCGAGCAAGGGCTCTATACCCTCTCGGTCATCGGCATGCTGTCGAGCGTGGTGAGCGCCTTCTACTATCTGCGGGTCGTGAAGGTGATGTATTTCGACGCCCCCGTGGGCCAGATCGAAACCCCGCTGCCGATCGCCTCCCGCTTGGTGGTGACCGTCTCGGGCGCGATCACGCTGCTCTATTTCGTCATGCCGGCACCGCTGGTGGCGATGGCCGGTGCCGCCGCCAAGACGCTCGTGCCCTGACGGATGACGGAACAGGACAGGGCGGCGCCGGAGGAGACTTCCATCGCCGGTTGGCGCGTTCTCCACTTCGACGAGATCGACTCGACGAACGAGGAGGCGCGCCGCCGCTCCGCCGCCGGCGATCCCGGCGAGTTGGTGCTGATCGCCGACCGGCAGACGGCAGGACGCGGCCGCCGCGGCCGGGCCTGGGTTTCGGACCCCGGCAATCTCTATTGCTCGATCCTGCTGAAGCCGGCGGCCGGGCCGGCGCGGGCAGCGGAGCTTTCTTTCGCCACCGCGCTGGCTCTGCATGACGCGCTGGTCGCCGTCACCGGGCGTGACGCGGGCTTCGCCCTGAAATGGCCGAACGACGTCCTCTTCGAAGGCGCCAAGACGGTCGGCATCCTGCTCGAATCCGCGACCGGGGCGGATGGCGGGCTCGAATTCCTGGTCATCGGCCTGGGCGTCAATTTGGTGCACTTCCCGGCCGAGACGCCCTATCCCGCGACCTCCGTGCTGGCGGCCACCGGCCATTCCGTGACGCCCGAGCGCATGCTCGCGGCCTTCCTGCCGCGGCTTTCCCATTGGATCTCGGTCTGGGAACGCCAGGGCTTCGCCGGTATCCGCGACGCCTGGTTGGCGCGGGCGGCCGGGCTCGGTTCCCGCATCGTGGTGCGTC
>JAYSCC010000445.1:0-3322 GCA_041915065.1 Zavarzinia sp. | reverse complement strand
CTGATCGAGGTCGAAGCCCTGCGCCAGTCGATTCTCTATGGCGACGATGCCTGGGAAGGGGCGCTGGTCGGTGCCTTCCACCGCCTGTCCAAAGTCGAGGAAAAGCTCGCCGAAGGGGCAGGCGACCTGCGCGACGAATTCGAGGAACGGAACCGCGATTTCCATCTCACCTTGATCGCGGCCTGCCCGTCGCGCTGGCTGAAGCACATGCACGGCATCCTGTTCCAGCAGGCGGAGCGCTATCGGCGGATCGCCCTCGCCAAGCGGGTCGAGCCGCGCGACGTCCATGCTGAACACAAGGCGGTGGTCGACGCGGCACTGGCGCGCGACGTCGATCTCGCCTGCCGCCTCGAGGCGGAGCATATCGACCGCACCCTCGACCTGCTGCGCCGCGGCTTCGCCGCCCGGCGCTGACGGCCGGGCTGCCCTAGGCTTCGCCGCGCCAGCGCCCGCCGGGCAGGAGATCGGCCAGGAAGCCGATCACCAGGGCGGCCGAGCCGAGGGCGAAGATCAGGCTGTAATCCTCCCCGCTCGCCGCGAAGAGCAGGGCATAGCCATAGCCGGCCAGGGCTTGCACCAGGGCGAAGGCCGAGGTGGCGCGGCTCCAGGCGGCGCGCTGCTCGCCCGGGTCGCTCGGCAGCCGTTCGGTGATTCGGCCCAGCATCAGGGCGACCGTGCCCGGGGTCAGCGCGCCCATCAGGGCGGCAGCGCCGGCGATGGCGAACAGGTTAGTGCTGAGCGCCAGAACGGCGCTGCCGCTGGCCGCCAGCAGGAAGGCGACCCGATAGACCGGGCCGAAGCCGAAGCGGTCGCCGATCCGGCCGCACACCACCGGCCCCAGGGTGGCGCCGACGCCGAAGGAGACCCAGGCGAGCGAGCCCAGTTCGGCCCCCCGGCCGAGGCCGCGGGCGACGTAATCGACCAGCAGCACCATAGTCGGCACCAGGCCGAGGCCGGTCATGCCATATTCGACATAGAGCAGGCGCAGCCCCCGGTTGTGCGGCAGGGTGGAGGCGGTCGGCACGTCGTCGGCAGAGACCGGCGGCGGACCGGCCGGCCAGCCGAACCAGGCGAAGGCGGTCAGCGCCGCCGACAGGACGCCGAGGCCGATCCAGGTCTCGCCCAGGCCGAAGCGGAGCAGGAAGGGCACCAGGGTGCCGGCGGCGACGATGCCGAGCCCGAGGCCGAGGAAGATCACGCCCGAGACGGTGCCGCGCCGGGCCGGTGCCACATGGGGCAGCACGGTCGAGGCGACCAGGACCATGATCACGCCGCCCGCGAGCCCCGAGGCGAAGCGCCAGAGGAAGAACCAGGTGAGCGAGACGGGCTCGGCGCAGGCGAAGAAGGCGGCTGTCGCCAGCACCATCATGAAGCGGAGCGTCGTCCGGTTGCCGAAACCCGAAGCGATGGCGCGGCCGAACAGGGCGCCGGCCAGATAACCGGCGAAATTGGCCGCCCCCAGCGCCACCGTGTCGCCGGCCGAAAACCAGCCGGCGCCGATCAGCGCCGGGATCAGCGGCGTATAGGCGAAACGGGCGAGCCCGATCGAGACCAGATTGCCCGCCATGCCGGCGAGTGCCGCATAGCGCGGCCGGACCCGGGCGGGGGCCCGGACGGCGAGGCCGATACCCTCGACCGCCACGGTCAGTTGCCCGGGCGGTTGGCCGCGGTTTGGCCGAACAGGATCTTCTTGCCTTCCTCGGTCACCGCCGGGCGCTTGGACAGGTCCTTGCCCAGCTCATAGGCGCGGGCGACCGCGGGACGCGCCATCACCGCCTCGAACCAGCGCTTCACCTCGGGGAACTGGTCGAGGTCCTGGCTCTGGTACTGCCAGAGGGCGATCCAGGGGTGGCAGGCCATGTCGGCGATGGTGAAGGCGTCGCCCGCGATGACGGCGCGTCCCTTCAGCCGGCGGTCGAGCACGCCGTAGAGACGGTTGGTCTCCTTGATGTAGCGCTCCATCGCATAGGGGATCTTCTCGGGGGCGTAGCGGTTGAAATGGTGGTTCTGCCCGGCCATCGGGCCGAGGCCGCCCATCTGCCAGAACAGCCATTCCAGCACGGTCTTCCGCCCGCGCAGGTCGGCCGGCATGAACTGCCCGGTCTTTTCCGCGAGATAGACCAGGATCGCGCCGGATTCGAAGACCGACAGGGGCTCGCCGCCATCGGCCGGTTCGGTGTCGACGATCGCCGGCATCCGGTTGTTGGGCGAGATCGCCAGGAACTCGGGCTTGAACTGGTCGCCCGCCGAAATGTCGACCGGGTGGATCCGATAGGGCAGGCCCGATTCTTCGAGGAAGAGGGTGATCTTGTGGCCGTTCGGCGTCGGCCAGTAGAAAAGCTCGATCACGGCGGCACTCCCCGGTTCTGTATCAATCGGTACAAAAAGATCCGGGCAAAAGGGCCGCGAGGCAAATGCGCCGCCCGCAGGCGGGGCTGCCGTCAGCGCATGGCGGAGGGAATCGTAACCACCTCGCCGTCGAGTACGAATTCACCCCAGCCGCGGTGGTGGATGGTGCGCGGCCAGGGCTTGTCGGCATCGCCCCAGGCCCTGGTCGCTTCGAGCACGAAGAGGTTGAACTTCTTGACCAGGCGGGCGTCGATCACCCGGCATTCGATATTGGCGAAACATTCGGTCAGCAAGGGCGCCTCGACCGTCGCCGCCGGGGCGGTCTTCAGGTGGAAGCGGCGAAATTTGTCGACCTCGCGGCCGCTGCAATTGCCGATGCCGACCACGCGCTCCGCCATTTCGGCGTCGGGCAGGGCGATCACGCATTGCCGGGTCGTGAACAGGGCGTTGAAACTATAGTCGGCGCCGCTGACCACACAGGCGATCCGGGGCGGCTCGAACTCCACCATCATGTGCCAGGACATGGTCATGACATTGGCTTTGCCGTCCTTGGCGGTGACCAGCAGGGCGACCGGGCCGGGTTCCAGGAGCTGATAGACTTTGGGCAGCGGTAGGTCCTTCATGACCCGGCTCCGGCATGTTCTGACGCGGCGCCAATCTGCGCCCCGGCCGCCGCCGCCGCCTTGACCCAGGTCACGAAGCGGCGCTGGCCCTCGCCCTGGGTGCGGCCCGGGCGCCAAGCCAGGAAATAGGCTTCCGGTGCTGCGACGGTCAGGGCGAAGGGCTGCACCAGCCGGCCTGTGGCGAGGTCGTCCGCAACGAAGGGCCGATGCGCCAGGGCGACGCCGAGCCCGGCCGAAGCCGCCGAGAGCGCCTGGGCCGAGGATTCGAAACGCCGGATCGAGGCGGGCGCCAGCCCGGCCGGTCCGGCCGCCGCCAGCCAGAGATCCCAGTCCCGGGCCCGGACCGGCGA
>JAYSCC010000444.1:0-3328 GCA_041915065.1 Zavarzinia sp. | reverse complement strand
CCATGGACCTCGAAATAGGGCGGCTCGAAGGGAAACAGAACCAGGAGATGCTGGAGGAAGCCCGCCACCATCTTGGCCCGCCGCGGCCGCCAGGCCCACACGGTCGGCGCCACATAGTGGACATGGGGAATGCCTTGCCCCTTGATTTTCTTGCCCACCCGGAAGGCGAAGGCCGGCGCATCGACGGTCACCACGACGTCCGGCCGGGACGCGATGATGGCGGCCGCCACCTCGTTCACCCGGCGCAGCACATGGCGCGCCTTGGGCAGTACTTCCATGACGCCGAGCAGGGTGAGTTCGCCCATGGGAAACTGGCTCGCCATGCCCTCTGCGCACATGAGCGGGCCGCCAACACCGGAAAAGCGGATATTACCGCCCGTCTCACGCTTCAGCGCCGCCATCAGGCGCGCGCCCAGGGCATCGCCCGATGGTTCGCCCGCGATCACGAAGACGTCGAGCGGCCGGGGTCCCGGCAGATTGGTCATCGGGGAATCCCCACCACGAAAAGCCCGAGGGCGTCGGCCTGGGCAATCACCGCCGCCCGGTCGAGCACCAGGGTCGCCCCGGCCGCTGCCGCGATCCCGGCGAGGCCGGCCGCCGCCGCACCTTCGACCGTGCGCACGCCGATGGTCGGCAGGTCGACGCGGCGTTCCTGCTGCGGCTTCGGCAATTTCAACAAAAGCCCCTCGCGCCGGGTCCAGCCGTGGCGCAATTCGGCGCAACGCGCCAGCATGCGATCGGTGCCTTCCGCCGCCTCGACCGCGAGCGGCAGGCCCTCGACGATGACGGCGCCCTGGCCGACGTCGACCCGCCCCATCGCCTCGACCACGTCGATCGCGCGGGCGAGGTCGCCGCGGAGTGCGGCCGGAAGGCCATGGGCGCCCAGCGGCCCTTCGGGCAGCAGCAATTCGTCGACCACCTGGTCCGCTCCGGTGACGCGGAAGCCCTCTTCCTCGAAAATAGTGACCAGACAGCGCAGCAACGCTTCGTCACCCCGGCGCGCCGCCGCGACGATGCGGGGAATGACCCGGACCCCCTTCCAGTCGAGACGGATACTGGAGAAATCGGGCCGGGCGACATTGCCGGCCATCACCACTTCGACGCAGCCGGCGTCATGCAGCAGGCCGAGCACCCGCCCGACCTCGCCGATCGAGGCCCAGGCGTCGGCGACACCCTCCGCCGGTCGCTCGACGGCAGCGCCGCGCAGACCGACGACGAAATGCGCGCGCCCCTGACGACGACAGGCGGCGACCAGCTTCACCGGCAGATCGCCGCCGCCGGCGATGATGCCGAGTTTCGGCCTGCCGCCGGCGGCGGCCTCAGGCGCCGCCACGATCGGCGCGCGGCAGGACGAAGCTGCGCGCGGAATCGGCCTGCATAAAGGCCACCACGTCCATCACCACGTCGCTGCCGGCGAATTCCTCCGCGCAATCGGCGATGCGTTCGGCCAGCGTGCCTTCGTCCGCGAAGAGCAGGCGATAGGCCCGGCGCAGCGAATGGATCTGCTCGCGGCTGAAGCCGCGGCGCTTCAGGCCGATGATGTTGAGTCCGGCCAGGAAGGCGCGATTGCCCATCACCGAGCCATAGGGAATCACATCCTGCTCGACGCCGGACATGCCACCGATCATGGCATGGGCGCCGATCCGGACGTTCTGGTGGATCGCCGAGAGCCCGCCGACATAGACGAAATCGCCGAGCGTGACATGGCCACCCAGGGTGCCGTTGTTGGCCATCACCACATTGTTGCCGACGTGGCAGTCGTGGCCGATGTGGGACGAGACCATGAGTAGGCAGTGGTTACCGACCGAGGTGAGGCCGCCGCCACCCACCGTGCCCGGATGGATGGTGGCATGCTCGCGGATCATCGTGTGTTCGCCGATCACGATGCGCACGTCGTCGCCGATCGGGCGCAGCGTCTGCGGTGGGGCGCCGATCACGGCGAAGGGATAGACTTCGGTACCCGCGCCGATCTTGGTATTGCCCATGATCACGACATGGCCTTTCAGCTTCACACCGTCCGCCAGTTCGACCTGGGGGCCGACGATGCAGAAAGGACCGATCTCGACGTCGCCGATCTTCGCGGCGGGATCGACCACCGCGCTCGGATGGATGTTGGACAAGAAATGTCTCCTCAGCGGTCCACGATCATGGCGGTCACGGTCGCTTCGGCGACCAGCGTGCCCTCGACCTTGGCCGCACAGTTGAACTTCCAGACGTTGCCGCGGCCGCGTTCCTTCTGGACATGGATGCGCATCTGGTCACCCGGGACCACAGGCTTACGGAAGCGGCAATCCTCGATCGACATGAAATAGACCAGCCGGTTGCCCGACTTGCCGCCGCCCAGGCCGTGGATCACCACGATGCCCGAGGTCTGGGCCATGGCCTCGACGATGAGCACCCCCGGCATCACCGGATGGCCCGGGAAATGCCCTTGGAAGAACGGCTCGTTGAAGGTGACGTTCTTGATGCCGACGGCGCTCTCGCCGCCCTTCATCTCGACCACGCGGTCGACCAGGAGCATCGGGTAGCGATGCGGGATCATCTCCATGATCCGCAGGACGTCGACGGAATCGAGCGTTTCCGCGCTGGTTTCGCCGGCCTCAGCCATTGTCGTTCCCCTTGTGCTGGGCGAGGCGGGACAAAGTCGCCACCTCGCGGAACCATTGCTTGACCGGCACCGCCGGCATACCGCCGACAGCAACGCCAGGCGGAATGTCACGCATGACGCCGGCATGTGCGGCCACCTGGGCGCCGCTGCCGATCGTCACATGATCGGCGATTCCGGCATTGCCGCCGAAGGCGACAAAATCGCCCACCGTGCAGGAGCCGGAAAGCCCTACCTTCGCCGCCAGCACGCAGCCGCGGCCGAGTTTCACGTTGTGGCCGATCTGCACGAGGTTGTCGATGATCGTGCCGTCGCCGATCACCGTGTCGCCGTAGACGCCCCGATCGATGCAGCTATTGGCGCCCACCTCGACATCGGCCCCCAGCACTACCCGGCCGATCTGCGGGATGCGCAGGTGACCGGCCGGCGGGTTGGGCACGAAGCCGAAACCGGCCTCGCCGATCCGGGCCCCGGCGGCGATGGTGCAGCGTGGCCCGGCCACGGTGCAGGCCACGCTGGCATGGGTGCCGACGTGAACCTCGTCTCCCAGTTCGACTTCGGGGCCGACCACGGCGTGGGCGTCCAGGATCACCCCGCGGCCCAGGCGGGCGCCGGCACCGACCACCGCGAAGGGGCCGATCTCGCAGTCCTCGCCCAAGACGGCGTCGGGCGCCACGACGGCGCCCGCTGCGAGCCCCGGTACCGGCTTACGCCGCGGATGGA
>JAYSCC010000443.1:0-3344 GCA_041915065.1 Zavarzinia sp. | reverse complement strand
CGACTGCGGCGGCCATTGCCTGAGCCCGGGCCTGATCGACATGCACGCCTTCGTGGGCGAGCCCGGGGCCGAGCACAAGGAGAGCTTCGCCTCCGCCAGCCATGCGGCGGCGGCGGGCGGCATCACCACCCTGATCTGCCTGCCCAATACCGATCCGCCGATCGACGAGGCGGCGATCGTCGAATATGTCGAGCGCCGTGCGCGCGAGAATTCGGTCGTCCGCGTCCAGCCCATGGCCGCCATCACCAAGGCCCTGAAGGGCGAGGAGATGACCGAGATGGGCCTGCTGGTCGAGGCCGGCGCCGTGGCCTTCACCGACGGCGACCGTGCGGTCGCCTCGGCCCGGGTGATGCGCCGGGCGCTCTCCTATTCGACGCTGTTCGGCAAGTTGGTGATCCAGCACGCCGAAGATCCCTCGCTCGCGCGCGACGGCGTGATGAACGAGGGCGACGTTTCGACCCGCCTCGGCCTCGCCGGCATTCCGACCGCGGCGGAGGCCATGGTGGTGGAGCGCGACCTTCGCCTGGTGGCGCTCACCGGGGCGCGCTATCACGTCTCCCAGGTCTCGGCGGCCGATACGATCGAGGTCATTCGCGCGGCCAAAGCCCGCGGCCTCAAGGTCACCTGCGGCACGGCGCCCCACTACTTCATGCTGAACGAGAATGCGGTGAATGATTACCGCACCTTCGCCAAGGTCTCGCCGCCGCTCCGCTCCGAGGACGACCGGCTCGCCGTGATCGAGGCGATCCGCGACGGCACGATCGACGTCATCGTCTCCGGCCATATGCCGCAGGACGTCGAATCGAAGCGCCTGCCTTTCGCCCAGGCCGCCTTCGGCGCAGCCGGGCTGGAGACCATGCTCTCGGTCGCCCTTTCGCTGCATCATTCCTATGGCTTCGGCCTGAACGAGCTGCTCGCCAAGATGACCTGCGGCCCGGCCCGGCTGCTCGGCCTCAATTCGCGAGGCGCCCTCCGCGCCGGGGCCAAGGCCGATTTCACCCTGTTCGATCCCGAGAAGCCCTGGCGCGTCGACGTCGACAAATTCAAGGGCAAGTCCAAGAATACGCCCTACGAGGGGCTGCCGCTGACCGGCCGCGTGCTCATGACCGTGGTCGACGGCCTCAAGGTCTACGACCGCAATATCGGAGCCTGACATGGCGCTGGAGGGGGGACTGGGCATCGCACTGGCGGGGGGCGGCGGCTATCTGCTGGGCTCGATCCCCTTCGGCCTGGTGCTGACCAAGGCGGCCGGGCTCGGCGATATCCGCGCCGTCGGCTCGGGCAATATCGGGGCGACCAACGTGCTGCGCACGGGCAACAAGGGCCTGGCCCTGGCCACCCTGCTGCTCGACGGCGGCAAGGGGGCGGTCGCCGTCGGCCTCGCCCTCTGGCTGCTCTCGCCGCTCGCCGCCGTGGTGGCGGGCGGGGCCGCCTTCCTCGGCCATTGCTTCCCGGTCTGGCTCAATTTCAAGGGCGGCAAGGGGGTGGCGACCTTCCTCGGCACCCTGTTGGCGATCGCCTTCCCCGTGGGCGCCGCCTGCTGCGGCACTTGGCTCGTGGTCGCCCTGGTGTTCCGGATCTCGTCCCTCGCCGCCCTGGTCGCGGCGGCGATGGGGCCGGTCTATGCCGTCTTCCTGGCCGATTGGCCGAGGGCCGGCCTGGCGCTCTTCTGCGCCGCGCTGATCTTCATCCGCCACCGGCCCAACATCGAACGTCTGCTCGCCGGCACCGAACCCAGGATCGGCGGCAAGAAGTAACCACGCTCGTCATGGCCGGGTGAAGTCCTACGGTCGTCCGGTCAAAAAAAAGCGGGTTGTTCACGATACCTGTGCACCGCTCTTGTTCGTCATGCCCGGGCTCGTCCCGGGCATCCACGTCGGGACGAGCCACAGTCTTCGACGCAAGAGGCGGCTTGCCGGCGTGGATGGCCGGGACTTCGCCCGGCCATGACGAGTTTGGATGGTGAGGATGGAGGGAGAGCCGCCCGAAGGGCTTGGCTTTGCCTGCTCGTTTTCCTCATCCGGACAGTCGTGGGACGAGCCCTGCGTGACGACGTCACGGGTTCCGCGGTTCCTTCACCCCCGCCAGCAGCCACAGCCCGATGCCGAGGAAGGGCAGCACTACGGCGATGCCGAAGCGCTGGTCCTGGGTCGCTTCCGTGATCACGCCGATCATGAAGGGGGCGAGGAAAGAGGTCGCCTTGCCCGAGAGGGCGAAGAGGCCGAAGAATTCCGTCATCATCTTGGGCGGCGCCAGGCGCGCCATCAGGCTGCGGCTCGACGCCTGGGCCGGGCCGAAGGGCAGGCCCAGCACGAGCGTACAGGCGAGGAAGGCGACTTCCGACGGGCTCGAGAACAGTGCCCGGCCGGGCAGCGGCGCCGGCACCTCGAAGACGAAGAAGATATGGGTGGCGCCGACCGAGAGGATGCCGATCGTGCCGAGGATCAGCAGGATCAGGGAGGCCACGATGGTCCGCTTCGAGCCGACCCTGGCTTCGAGCACGCCGCCGAGGAAGGAGCCGGCCATGGCCAGGATGTTCAGGATGATGCCGAAGATGCCGATGGTCAGCAGGTCCCAGCCGAAAGTGGCCCGGGCATAGATGCCGCCGAAGGCGAAGATCGCCAAGAGCGCATCGCCATAGATCATATGGGCGATCAGGAAGCGCACCACGGTCTTGTAGCTGCGCACGTGGCGGAGCGTGGCGGCGAGCTGGCGCAGGCCCTGGCGCACGGCGGCGGTTCGGGGCAGGGCGCTGCGCGGCAGGTCGGGCACGAAGAGGAACATGGGCAGGATGAAGACCGCGAGCCAGAGGGAGGACAGCGGGCCGGATAGCCGCTCCGCCTCGTGGGCCGCCTTATCGAGGCCGAGGGCCGGCACTTCGGGCAGGACAAAGAGGCCGAGCACGAGGCCGAGCGAGATCAGCCCGCCGACATAGCCGACGCCCCAGCCGATCGCGGAGAGCACGCCGATCCGCTCCGGCGGCACCAGGCTCGGCAGCATGGCATTGTTGAAGACGATGGCGAATTCGGCCCCGATGGTGGCGAGCGTGATCGCCGCTGCGACCAGGAACAGGCCTTGCGGGCCGAGGCCGGGCACCGCCCACCAGAGCCCGGCGCAGCCGAGGAAGGTGCAGGCGGCGAGCACGAAGATCCACGGCTTGCGCGGCCCGGCGGCATCGGCGATGGCGCCGAGCACAGGCGAGAGCAGGGCGATGCAGACCCCCGCCGCGGTCTGGGTATAGCCCCAGATGGCCTGGCCGGTCACCGGATCGGGGGCGACCGAGCCGGTGAAATAGGGCGCGAAAATGAAAGTCGTCACCAGGGTGAAAAAGGGCTGGAAGGCCC
>JAYSCC010000442.1:0-3350 GCA_041915065.1 Zavarzinia sp. | reverse complement strand
CGGGCGGAAGGCGCCGGCCTGAGCCCCTTCGGGGCCGAAGTCTTGCCGGCGCCAGGTCACGGCCGGCCGGCAATTTATGCCGGGCAAATTTGACCCCCAGGAAATTGTTGCCCAGCTCGGGCCGTGCATTCGCCTTCGGGACGAGCGCTGAAACCGTGGAAATCCGCGGATGCTCCCAAATCGGTTGTTTTGGCACGAATGATGCTGAGCGCCGAGCCGGGCCAGAACGGCTCGGTGAACATGGACCAGAAGGATCCACGGGATGCAGGACATCCGCCTGACGGCGACTTCGCGCGCCAATCTGTCGTCGCTCAACGAGACCACCAGCTTGGCCAACCGGACCCAGGGCCGCCTCTCGACCGGCCTCAAGGTCGCCAGCGCCATCGATGACGCCACCGCCTATTTCGCCTCCAAGGCGCTGTCTGACCGTGCGTCCGACCTGACCTCGCGCAAGGGCGACATCGACCAGGGCATCTCCGCGCTGAAGGCAGCCTCGACCGCGACCGAAGCGGCGGAAAAGATCTTGAAGCAGGTCAAGGGCGTCGTGCTCTCGGTGAAGACCGCGGACGACACCACCAAGGCGGACCTGAGCAAGCAGTTCACCGAGCTGGTCGGCCAGTTGAATTCCCTGGTCGCCGACAGTTCCTACCAGGGCACCAATCTGGTGAATGGCACCGCCGCCAGCCTGACCGTCCAGTTTTCGGAATCGACGGCGGCCCAACTCACGATCAACGGCCGCGACCTGCGTATCGCCAATATCCTGTCGAGCGCCGGGGGCGGCGCCGGCAGCGTCCAGGCATCGGTCGTGCTCACCAGCCTGCTCGCGGTCGCCGGCTTCTCGGCCGTTTCGCCGGCCAGCCTCAACTGGCAGGTCGATACGATCGCGAAATCGCTCGACTATGCGATCTCGCAGGTCCGTGCTGCCTCGGCGAACATCGGCTCCAACATCACCCTGTTGCAGACCCGGTCGGATTTCACCGCGAAATATACCCAGACGCTGACGGAGGGTTCAGACAAGCTGACCCTCGCCGACCTGAACGAGGAAGGCGCCAACCTGGTCGCCCTCCAGACCCGCCAGCAACTCGCCCTGAAGGCGCTGAGCTTCGCCGGCCAGAGCCAGCAGGCGATCCTGTCGCTGCTCCAGTAAGCGCTGCCCAGAGCATCTTCAGACGGCGAACCGGATTCCACTTCGCCTGAAGATGCTCTCGGCCGTTATGACGGGTCGTGGTGCACCGCCTTCAGCTTGCGGATGCCGAGGATGTCGAGGGTGAATTTCTCGTAGAAGGTCTCGGCCCGGCCGGAACGAACCTTGTGCAGGAAATATTTCTCGAAACCCACTTTCGCCGTGTGCACCCAGGCGCCCTTGGACGACCAGTTCACGTTGCGCGGCGGCAATTGCGGCTGGGCCACGAAGGCGATGCCCCCGTCGCCGAAATCGGCCAGGCAGACGGCGTTCCAGGTCGCCACCGCATCGGGCGTCTTGCCTTTCAGCAGGGCCTCGATGTTCTCGGCCACCGCCGTCGACATCGATTCGATCATGAAGCCGGTCTTGGGCACGCCGACCGGCACCGGGGTCTTGCCCATGGGCGGGATGGCGACACAGACGCCGATCGCGAAGATTTCCGGGAAGGCCGGGTTCTGCTGGTGCTTGTCGATCAGGACGAAGCCGCGCGGGTTGACCAGGCCCTCGATGCCGCGGATCGCCGCGACGCCGCGGAAGGCGGGCAGGATCATCGAATAGGCGAAGGGCAGTTCGTGATTGGCCTTCACCGTGCCGTCCTCGGCATATTCCTCGGCCGTCATGCGGCCGGCTTCGACCCCGGTCACCTTGGTGTTGGTCAGCCATTTGATGTGGCGGTGGCGGAGCGCGCTCTCCAGCATGCCCTTGGTATCGCCGACGCCGTCGAGGCCGAGATGGCCGATATAGGGCTCCGGCGTGACGAAGGTCATCGGCACCTGGTCGCGGATCTTGGCCTTGCGCAGCGCCGCATCGAGGACGAAGGCGAATTCATAGGCCGGCCCGAAGCAGGACGCCCCCGCCGCCGCGCCGACGATGATCGGCCCGGGTGCCGCCTTCAGCCGCTCGAAGGCTTCGCTCGCTTCGAGCGCATGTTCGAGCTGGCAGACCGATTGGGTATGGCCCGCGGGGCCGAGGCCCGGCACCTCGTCGAAGGCGAGATCCGGCCCGGTCGCGATCACCAGATAATCGTAAGTCATGCTCTCGCCGTTGTTCAGCTCCAGGCGCTTTTCCTGGGGATAGAGGCGGCGCGCGCCTTCGGGCCGTAGCGCGATGCCGCGCTTGGCGAAGACCGGGGCGAGTTCGACCGAAACTTCCTCCGCCTTGCGCCAGCCGACCGCGACCCAGGGGTTCGACGGCACGAAAGTATAGGTGGAGCCGAGGTTGACCACGGTCAGGCTGTCTTCCTTGCGAAGCCGCGCCTTCATCTCGTAGGCCATGATGACGCCGCCCAATCCGGCGCCCAGGATGACGATATGGGCCATGATGATCCTCCCTTTGTCGCCGTGGCGCGGAGGACCGCCCCGTCGGCCTTCATTAATTCATGATTTATGCAAATATAGAATGAAACGGCGAGCGAATCAACATGACTTAGGGCGAACGCTGCGTCTTCCGAGACCGACGCCCAGCGTCACTTCACGATCAACGCAATCGAGAAGCCCCGCGCACCCCCTGGCCGCAGGCACCGGCCGTCGCTACACTCGTTCCCGCTCGAAACCGCCGACAAGAAGCGGGCAGGAGGAAACATGGCGCGCGACGACCGACCGACTCCGTTCCTGGAGATCAGCCCCTATGTGCGCCCGCCGGCCGCGCCCTGCCCGCCCCTGGCGGCCGACCTGCGGGCCGAGGTCGCCATCGTGGGCGGCGGCTATACCGGCCTCTCGACCGCCCTGGCGCTCCAGGCCCGGGGCGTCGAGGCGGTGGTGCTGGAGCGGGATTTCTGCGGTTACGGCGCCAGCGGGCGGAACGCCGGCCACCTGACGCCTACGGTGTGCAAGGACCTGCCCACCGCCCGCATGCTGTTCGGCGCCGAAACCGCCGGGCGCCTCGCCCGCTTCGCCGATCACTGCGTCGAGGCGGCGGAGGCGACGATCCGCGATCTCGGGATCGACTGCGATTACAACGCCAGCGGCAATATCATGGCCGTGGTCCATCCCGCCCAGGAGAAGCGGCTCCGCCAGGCGGCGGAGACGGCGCGTTCGATCGGCGCCCGCATGCGCTATCTCGAAGCGGGCGAGATGCGGGCGCGCGGCTTGCCCGCCGCCTTCCTCTCGGGCGCTTTGGAGGAGGCGGGCGGCACCCTGCACACGGGCAAATTCGTCTCCGGCCTGCG
>JAYSCC010000441.1:0-3353 GCA_041915065.1 Zavarzinia sp. | reverse complement strand
GATTATGCTTCTCGATCAGGCCGATGGCGATTTCCGCCAGTTCTGCGGCGGTGACCTGGCCGCTTTTCACCAGCCGGCCGAGGCCGACACCGTCCTGCGCCAGATATTCGGTGACCTGCATGACGCTCTCCCCTTTGTTTGTGACGGAGCATCATGTTTTCGCAGGCGAAATTCAAGGCCGCCGCCCCATGAAGCGGCGGCCTTTTTTTCACGATCAATAGGTCAGGGTCAGGCCGACGGTGAAGGAACGGCCTTCGCCCGGCAGCGCCCGGATGGCACCGCCTTCGATCTTGAAGTCCGAGAAGTCGACGCCGCCGAGGGGGTCGTAATAGCGCTGATCGAACAGGTTCTCGACCCCGGCCTCGACCCGGACGCCCGGCCACTGGTAGGCGGTGCGGAAATTGACCAGGGCATAGCCCGGTGTCTCGGGCTCGTTCCGGGCGTCGTTCACCTTGTCCTTAGTGACGCTGCCCACCAGTTCGAGCGCATTGCTCCAGTCGCCCAGGCGATGATCGAGGGCGATCCGGCCATGGAGCGGCGCCAGGTGGTAGAGGTCGTCGTGGGTGTCGCGGTTTTCGCCCATCACTAGGCCCGCGGTGCCCGAGAGGTCGAAGGTCCCGAAGGCGCCGCCCTTGGCGAGCGAGAGCGAACCCGAGACGTCGACGCCGTAGAGCAGCGCATCATGATTGGCGAAGCGCAGGACCACGAACTGGCCGCCGGGGCCGAAGGTCCGTCCGGTCGGATCGGCGTCGATGAAGCCATCGACATAGGAGACATAGGGCGTCACCTTCACGCGCCAGGCGGAACCCCGGTGCCAGTCGGCCGAGACGCCGAGGGTATAGGCCACTTCGGGATCGAGATCGGGATTGCCCAGGTAACCGTTGGCATCGCCGTACCAATTGTTCATGGCCGCCGCCATATTGCCCTGGCCCCAGGAATAGCGCTCGTAGAGGCTGGGCGAGCGGGTCTTGCGGGCGAGGCCGACGGCATAGGTCGCATCGCTGCCGATGTCGTAGGAGACGAGGCCGGTGGCATCGAAATTGACGTCCGTCCGGCTGCGGTCCATGGCGTTGAAGGCATTGGCGGCAGCGATGTCGGCCGCCTGCATCATGGCGGTCCAGGAATAGGGGCGGACTTCGCCGGTATCCATCAGGACGATGTCGTTGCGGATGCCGATCTCGCTGCGCAGGGCGCTGGTCCACTGGCGCTGCCATTCGCCGTAGGTGCCGATGCGGACGCGGCGGCCGTCGTTGATGTTCACGTAAGTTTCCGGCCCCATCATCATGCTGCCGGGGACGGGCGGCCACCAGTCGTTCAGGCCGAGGTAATGCAGCTCGTTGCCGACGCGGAGGGTGTCGATCTCGCCGAGTGGGATGGTCGCCGCCAGGGAGTAGCCATAGTCGTTGGCCCTGGTGTTCATGGGCATGGCGCCGCCCTTGTCGGCCAGCATGTCCATCTCATGCGCGGTGTGGTGCCAGTAGAGGCGGGCGTCGAGCGAGCCCCAGTCGAATTCGCCTTCGTAGCGGGCGTTCAGGTAGTGGCTCTTGTTGTCGGTCAGGTCCATCCGCTGGTTGGGGAAACCCTCGTAGGGGGTCCGGGTCAGGCCGGCGCGGATGGTCAGGCGGTCGCCGCCGCGTTGCAGGCCGAAGGTGAAATTATGGTCGTAGGTCTGGGCCTCGGTCGAGCGCACGGCATTGCCGTCGCCGCCGCGGTGATAATCCATGTCGCGCGACCACGAGCCGGCATAGCTCCAGCTCATGTCCGGCGTCGCCAGGGTGAGATCGCCCGAGACCGTGAGGCCGCTCGTATTGCTGCGGAAGTAGGTCGAGAGCCGGCCGGTGGAGAGGACGGGCTTGTCCGTCGTGGCGAAGAGTGGGGCTGCCGGCTCGACCACGATGGTGCCGGCGATACTGTCGCCGCCCAGGCTGACCGGAGTGACGCCCGCGATCGCCTGGATCTGCCCGATGCGCCCAGCGTCGATATAGGACAGGGCCGGGATCATATGGTTCGGGCAGGCGTTGGTGACGGTCATGCCGTCCAGCAGCAGGCGCACCCGCTCGTCGGCCAGGCCGTTCAACACGGGCAGGCTGGACAGGGCGCCGCCGGCCTGGAGCGTGACGCCGGGGGTGGAGGAGAGCAGGCGGGCGCTGTCGGCCGTGGTGGCGGTGCCGCCCTCGGTCGAAGTCGCGAAGGGCGTTTCGGCCGGCGCTTCGACCACGACGGTCGGCAGGCTGGTGGCTTCTTCGGCCCGGGCGGTGGGGGCCCAGGCGGCGGGCGTGAGGGCGAGGGTGAGCGCCGCGAGCGCGGTGCTGCGCAGGAGATGATCGGTCATGTCGTCGGTCCAATGATGATGGCAGGCGCCCGCGCACCCCAGATGGGGCGGCGACAGGGCGGATCGGGGGATCAGGCCAGGATCACCGGCGGACCGCGGGGTTCGACCACCGCGGGACGGACGAAGAGGAGACGTTCCGGCGCGGCCGGCGCCCAGGCGAGCGTGGCCGCTGCGGACGGGGCCGGCAGCAGGGTTGCGGGCGGCGCCACGAACTGGCCGGCGATCTGCATGGTGAGGCAGATCTGGCAGCCATGGAACGGTTTCGGGGTGGAGGAGCGGTCGTCGCCCGCGCGTCCGGCGAGGCAGAGGTCGGCCAGGGCGACGGTCAGCCCGTCGAGCGAGTCGAGCCGGGGCGCCGGCATCGGGGAGAGCGGCGCCAGGGTCTGGAACAGCAGGGCGAGAAAGGCCGTCAGCACCGCCACGCGGCGGCGCAGGCCCATTCTATTTTCGCCCGCCAATGACAAAGTGGAATTCCCCCCTCGACGGTTGCGGGATAGCGTTGAACTTCACGCGGCGCAATAGGACAAAGCCGCACATCGAGTGTTTCAGGTGGCAAGATGCGTGGACGCAAAAGCAAGACGACCGTCGAGAACCAGGACGACACGCCGCCGCTGCCGTCTGCCGGCGCGCCGCGCCGCCGCCCGGTGCAGGCGCGCGGGCGGAAGCGCGTCGAGACGATCCTGGGGGCTGCCGAGAGGCTGATCAGCGACAAGGGCGTCGACGCCCTCAAGATGAGCGAGATCGCGGCCGAGGCCGAAGTGCCGATCGGCTCGATCTACCAGTTCTTCGCCGATCGCGGCGCCATCCTGCGGGCGCTGGCCGAGCGCTACATGGAACAGAACCGGCGCATGCTCGAAACCACGCTGCGCAACATCAAGACGATCGACGACGCCAAGCGGAAGCTCTGGCAGGCGGTCGACCAGTCCTTCGAAACCCATTGGACCGATCATGCCTTTCGTGACGTCTGGTTCGGCCTGCTGGCCGATCGCGACCTGCAGAAGCTCAATCAGGCGGCGGCCCG
>JAYSCC010000440.1:0-3358 GCA_041915065.1 Zavarzinia sp. | reverse complement strand
TTGCTAAGGCGGCCCGGCCGCAATCCCCAATGATTGAGTTGGCAGTCGCTTTAAGCAGGACATTTTCCAGCAACAACGGCCGAGACACGGGGGAGGCGTACACAATGCCTCCGGCTTTGGTGGTTTCAGAAGCGAGGCGGTCTCTCGCGTCAGCATCTTGGCATAATATGCCAAGATGCTATCTTGCAGATCCAAGCCAATGCCTGAAGGTACCCTCATGCCCACGCGCAACGTCGTGCTGACCGAACACCATGAAGCCGTCATTGACCGGCTGGTGAAGTCCGGCCGCTATCAGAATGCCAGCGAGGTCTTGCGCGAAGGCCTGCGCTTGGTTGAGCAGCGGGAAGCGCTCGATGCAGCGAAGCTCGACGCCTTGCGGGAGGCGGCGCGGGTCGGGTTCGGCGATCTGGATGAAGGGCGTTTCGTCGCTCTGGCGAGCGATACCTTGGACGACTTCGTCGGCAATCTGGGTCGGGAGGCCGACGCGAGGGTTCGCAAGGCAGGCCGATAACTGTGGCTGCCGAACTCCGCCTCTCGGCGACGGCCCGGGAGGACATCGTCGACCTGCTCGCCTGGACGAATGAGCATTTCGGGGAACAGGCCCGCTTGCGCTACGAGCGTCTGATCGTGACCGCCCTGCGCGATCTGGCCGAGGATCCCGAGCGGGTGGGCAGCATCGACCGCGCCGAACTCGGCCTGCATGTCCGTAGCTATCACCTGCGCCACAGCCGCGACCGGGTGCCTGGCGAGAAGGGCGTCGTTCGCCGTCCCCGGCATTTCCTGCTGTACCGCATCTCGCCCGCCGGTGTGATCGGTGTCGGCCGCGTGCTGCACGACGCGATGGAACTCGAGCGTCATCTGCCGGCGCTCTACGGCGACGAATAGGCCCTACAAGCCGAGACCCTTCTTTCGTCCCGAGTTCCAGTCGATGCCGCCGTCAGGCCGGCCGAGGCCGTTCACCTGCTGGCCGAGGCGCTTCTCGATGGCCGGTGACCAGGGCACGAGCTTGAAGCCGAGGCCGTCGTCGATCATGGCGAAGCGGCCGGAGGCTAGCGCAAAGCGCCGGCGATAGAGGCCCGAGACCGGGCTGCCGGTTTCCGGTTGCTCGAAGGTAAGGCCGGTCTCCTTGGCCAGGGTCTTGCCGAGCGCGTCGACCTCCCGGCGCCGAAGCGTATCGAGCAGGTTGCGGGCATAGACGACACGCTGGTCCGTTCGGCGGGCGAGGCCTTGCTCGGTGAGATGATCGGTTCGCCGCGCTAGGGCCTCGCGTACCTCCACGCCGAAGCCGGTTTCGGCCAGGAGCACGGGATCGCGCGAGACGGCCTGGCGGTCAAGCCAGGTGGCGCCGGCTGCGGTGACCTGCTGTTCCAGCGAATAGTCCGAACGGACCGCCAGCATCATGTGCTGCCGTCCCCCTTTGTCGGCGAACTTTCGCAGCTCGACGATCGAGCCCGGCGCACTGTCGCCCGCGGCATCGAGGTCGGGCAGGCGGAGGTGATGGGTACGGCCATCGGTGCCGTCGACGATGGCGAAGGCGGTGCCCTTCAATTCGTCGTCCAGGCCCCGCTCGACGAGGCGGCCGATGATCGGGTCGTCCTGCTGTTCGCCGGCAAGGACATAGCTCGAGGCGGCGCGCTCGATCCCCTGCTCGGCGAGGCCGCGGTGAATGCGCTTGATGATGTCGCCGCGCTCGCCGAGCGCCCGCAAGGTGGCCTCGGCCTCCTCTGCCATCACCCATTGGCCGGGGCCGAGTTCCCGGGCGAGGCCGAGGGCTTCGAGTTTGCGGAGGCGGCCCACCTTGAGGACGTGGAAGGCGTCGGGCTGCTCGCCGGCGCGCGGGGCGAGATCGATGAGCCCAAGGCCGCCATCATGGCGCAGTTGCCGGTCGAGCGCGGTCCAGCGTTCGTTCTCGACCTGCTGTTCCAGCGCATGGCGGATCTCGTGGTCGGTGCGGGGTCCCAGTTCCCGCGTGATCAGGTCGCGCGCCCGGTCGCGGAGGCCCTGCTTGATGTAGTCCCGGGCGATGACGAGGTTCTCGCCGTCGTCGCGCACGCCGCGCACCAGGATGTGGAGATGGGGATGACCCGTGTTCCAGTGATCGATGGCGATCCAGTCGAGCCTGGTGCCGAGGTCCTGTTCGGCCTGGGCCATCAGGTCGCGGGCGAAGCCGCGCAGGTCCGCCATCTCGGGCGCATCGTCGGGCGAGACGATGAAGCGGAAGTGATGGCGGTCGTCCTTGCACCGCTCGGCGAAAGCCTTGCCGTCGGCGTCATCGGCGGCGGGGCCGAACAGCCTGGCCTTCTCGCCGTCTCGGGTAACGCCGTCCCGCCGCAGGTAGGTGATATGGGGCGCGAGCGAGGCGCCACGCAGGCCGGGGCGGACGACGCGAGCCTTGATCACGGCGCCGCGTGTCCGGCCGGTGATCAGCCGGTTGGCGATGACGGCGGCCCGCTTGCCCCGGCCGAAGTGGGAGCGGTTCGCCTTCGAGATCTTGCCAGCCCGGGAGACAGTGCCGCCGGCCTTCCGTGTGGCGGCCAGCGCCTGGGCGACGAAAGGGCGGACGCGCTGGGCCTGGGGCGATCGAATGCGGCCCGGCCGGATGCGGAAGTCATCGTCGCCCGTCATCGCCGGATTCCTGCACCTCGCTCGAGAAGCGCGGATTGTCTCGATTTGATGGCTGTCCGCGAGGTACGGTGGAACGGTACACATCGCGGATCGGGGGGATAAGCCCTTGAATATGCTACATCCCCATCAGCTACACCTCGCGTTCCTTTATCCTGCCTTAGTGCTATCGCGTGCCGGCCATTCCCCCGAACCACGCTGTGATGTCCGGAATTACGATTGGCAACACAGCACTTCATGGGCGTGCCCTCGGAATGAAGAGGCCCGATGAGGCCGGTGCGAGGCTGACGACAGTCGCCGTCGCGCTGCCATCGGCTTGCCGACGCGGTGCCAGCCGATCGTCGGTGGGCGGCACGCCGGCTGTGGTGATGAAGAGCGGCGCCGCGGCCCAGGCGTGACCGGCCGGGCGTAGCCCGCCGGCAGCCGGGATCGCAGCCGTGCCGTCGATCGCCGGCTGCAAGGTGGCAACATAGGCGACGGTTTTGGAGGGCAGGGCGCGGCCGGTCGAGAGATGATCCGCGTAGCGGCCGGGGCCCGCGTGATAGGCCGCGAGGAAGCCGAAGGCGCCGAAGCGGTCGTACATCTCGCGGAGGTAAGCCGTGCCCGCCATGACGTTGTCGCGTGGGTCGAAGGGATCAGCGCCCAAAGCGTAGCGGGCGCGAAGATCCGCCCAGGTCTCCGGCATCACCTGCATCAGGCCCATGGCACCGGTGACGGAGACGGCATGCGGATCGCC
>JAYSCC010000439.1:0-3369 GCA_041915065.1 Zavarzinia sp. | reverse complement strand
TAGCCGACGATCACGACCTTCTTGGCCTTGATCAGGTTCACGTCGGCGTCGCGATCGTAATAGACGCGCATGGGTCTCGTCCTTGTTTTCGTGTTGTCAGAGAGAACCGGTGCCGCGCTGGATCGCGACGACGCCGGTGCGGGACAGTTCGGCCAGGCCGAGCCCCCGCATGAGTTCGATGAAGGCATCGATCTTCGAGGTATTGCCGGTCAGCTCGAAGACGAAGGATTGCGCCGTGCTGTCCAGCACGCGGGCGCGGAAGGCATCGGCGAGGCGGAGCGCCTCGACCCGCTTCTCGCCGGTCGAGACGACCTTGATCAGGGCGAGTTCGCGTTCGAGCGACGGCCCGTCCTGGGTCAGGTCCTGGACCTTGTGCACGGGAACGAGGCGGTCGAGCTGGGCCTTGATCTGTTCGATCACCATTTCGGTGCCCGAGGTCACCACGGTGATGCGGGACAGGTTCCGGCTGTCCTCGACCTTGGCCACGGTCAGGCTGTCGATATTGTAGCCGCGGCCGGAAAACAGGCCGATCACGCGGGCGAGAACACCCGCCTCGTTGTCGACCAGAACGGCAATGGTATGGCTGCGGATCGGTTCCACGGCGCCCTCTTCTTCCCCGCGTCGGCGGGGCTTATAGCTGGAAATATCCGGTTGGGAAATCGCTTTGCACCCGAGCCCCCCCATGCCCTGGGGGGCCGGCCCTCAGACGAGGGCCATGCCCTCGGCCGAGATGTTCCGGTTGGCCTCGTCTTCCGGCCCCAGGATCATCTGGTTGTGGGCGGCGCCCGACGGCACCATGGGGAAGCAATTCTCCTTCTGGTCGACCAGGCAGTCGACGATCACCGGACGCTTCACCGCGATCATTTCCTTGATCGTGTCGTCGAGATCGGCCGGCTTGTTGCAGCGAAGGCCGACCGCGCCGAAGGCTTCGGCCAGCTTCACGAAGTCCGGCAGGGCGTGCATATAGCTCTCGGAATAGCGATTGCCATGCAGCAGTTCCTGCCACTGGCGCACCATGCCCATATATTGGTTGTTCAGGATGAAGATCTTGACCGGCAGGCGGTACTGGATCGCCGTCGCGACTTCCTGGATGTTCATCATGATCGAGGCTTCGCCCGCGACATCGACCACCAGGGCATCGGGATGCGCCATCTGGACGCCGATCGCGGCCGGCAGGCCATAGCCCATGGTGCCGAGCCCGCCCGAGGTCATCCAGCGGTTCGGCTCCTCGAAGCCGATGAACTGGGCCGCCCACATCTGGTGCTGGCCGACTTCGGTCGTGATGTAGGTGTCCATGTCCTTGGTCAGGGCATGCAGGCGCTGGATCGCATATTGCGGCTTGATGATGTCGTTCGAGGGCTTGTAGCGCAGGCAGTCGCGTGCGCGCCATTCCTCGATCTGCTTCCACCAGGTCGCCAGCGCCTCCTTGTTCGGGCGCAGCACCTTGGACTTCCAGACCTTGATCATGTCTTCGAGGACATGGGCGACATCGCCGACGATGCCGAGGTCGACCCGCACGTTCTTGTTGATCGACGAGGGGTCGATATCGATGTGGATCTTCTTCGAGTTGGGCGAAAAGGCATTGATGCGGCCGGTGATGCGGTCGTCGAAACGGGCGCCGACGCAGACCATCAGATCGCAGTCGTGCATCGCATTGTTGGCCTCGTAGGTGCCGTGCATGCCGAGCATGCCCAGCCACTGCTTGTCCGAGGCCGGATAGGCGCCGAGGCCCATCAGGGTCGAGGTGATCGGGAAGCCGGTCATCCGGACCATCTCGCGCAGCAGCTGCGAGGCCATGGGGCCCGAGTTGATGACGCCGCCGCCGGAATAGAAGATCGGCTTTTCGGCCGCCGCGATCATCTCGACCGCCTGGCGGATCTTATTGAGGTCGCCCTTCACCTGCGGGCGATAGGACTTGTGCTGGACATTGGCCGGCGGCGTATAGACGCCGGTGCCGAGCTGGATGTCCTTCGGCAGGTCGATGACGACCGGGCCGGGCCGCCCGCTCCGCGCGACATAGAAGGCTTCGTGGACGACGCGGGCCAGGTCCTTGATGTCCTTGACCAGCCAATTGTGCTTGGTGCAGGGCCGCGTGATGCCGACCGTGTCCGCCTCCTGGAAAGCGTCGTTGCCGATCAGATGGGTGGCGACCTGGCCGGTGATGCAAACGAGCGGGATCGAATCCATCAGCGCGTCGGTCAGGCCGGTGACCGCATTGGTGGCGCCGGGGCCCGAAGTGACCAGGAGGACGCCGACCTTGCCGGTCGAGCGGGCATAGCCTTCCGCCGCATGGGCCGCGCCGCCTTCCTGGCGGACCAGCACGTGCTTGATGTCTTCCTGCTGATAGAGCGCGTCGTAAATGGGGAGTACCGCACCGCCCGGATAGCCGAAGATCGTGTCCACGCCCTGATCGACCAGGGCTTTGAGCAGGATCTCTGCGCCGGTCATCATCGTCTGCGCCATAACACTCGAACCTTCCATGCCGGCCGCCCATGCGGCCCCGAGCCACGCCAAACCCGCCCATGCGAGCGGAGGGCGCACCCTAATCGTTCAAGATTGCGTCGTCAACCCCTCCGGACGCAGTTTCCGTTCAATATCCCCGATAATTCTTTCCGTTTCTTGCGCCGACGTGGTCCAGCGCCAGTCTGCCATACGCCCCCGGGCCCAGGTCATCTGCCGTTTGGCGTATTGCCGGGTCTCGATCTCGGCCTTTTCGAGGGCATCGGCCAGCGGCAATTCGCCCGCGGCATGGGCGGCGAAGGGCCGAAGCCCGATCGCCTTGGCTGCCGGCAGCGCCGGATCGAGGCCGAGGGCGGCGAAGGCGCGCGCCTCCTCGATCGCCCCTTCCGACGCCATGGCTTCGAGCCGGCGGCGGATCCGGGCGAGCAGCGCCTCGCGCGGGGGCGCCACCACGACGCGCTCCACCGTGCCGAGATCGGGCGCCGCCCCGCCCGCCGCCTGGAAGGCGGAAAGCGGACGCCCGGTGCCCAAGGCGACTTCGAGGCCGCGCAGGATGCGCTGGCTGTCCCCCGGCTTCAACCGCGCTGCCAGGGCAGGGTCGAGACCGGCCAGATCGGCGTGCAGGGCGGGCGCCCCCTCCGCCACCAGCCGCCGGGACAGGCCCTCGCGCACCGCGGGATCGATCGCCGGGACATCGGCCAACCCTTCGGTCAGGGCATGGAAATAGAGGCCGGTGCCACCGACCACCACCGCGATCGCGCCCGCCGCATGGGCGGCGCGGACCTCGGCCAGGGCGAGTCCGGCCCAGCGCGCGGCCGAGCAGGCTTCCGCCGGATCGATCACGCCGTAGAGACGGTGCGGTACCTCGGCCTCCGCCGCCGCATCGGGCCGGGCGGTCAGAATATGCAG
>JAYSCC010000438.1:0-3372 GCA_041915065.1 Zavarzinia sp. | reverse complement strand
GCCGGCGTTCGTAATAGACGCGCGCCTCTTCGATCAGGTCGTCAAAGCCGGGCGGCGGCGCCTTGGCCGGACCCGGCGGCGAAAAGCCGGTGGAGGCTTCGACGGCGCCATACCAATGGGGCGCCCAGACCCCGTCGCTGGCGCGCCGCCCCGGCGGCCAGGACAGCATGGCGGGATCGAAGGCGATGCCGACCGCGGCGCAGAGGGCGCGCAGCATGGCTTCCGGTGCGGCCTGGACGTCGCGCCCCTCGATCACCGGCGGCGCATGGCCCAGGCGGTCGGCGGCGCGCTCGAAAATCTCCGCCTGCTCGCGGATGCCGATGTCGGCCAGCGTCACCGCGTCCCGCTTCTCGAGATAGGAGGCGACGACTTCGGCCGGGTCGCGGATCAGGAAGCAGTTCACCACACGGTCGAGCCAGCCGCGTTCGACGGCGGGCAGCAGGTGGTGAGTCATATGCTTCTGGTAATGGATCTGGCCCTTGCTGATCGGCGCCTGGGTCAGGCCGGCGACCACGCTTTTCCAGTCGCAGTCCATGGCGGCGACGATCGCGTCCCGCCCGGGATGCTCGATCCCGGTTTCCGCGAGATAGAAGCCGTAGAGCGGTTCGTCGACCACGCTGCAATCGGCCCGGTTCTCGAAGGCGCGCATCATCGCGGTCGAGATGTTGCGCGGACCGGACCACATGGCAATGCGAAGGGGGCTGCTCGGGGACAAGATGGACCGGTGGTAGCTGTCGGGCCGTCAGTATTGCGCAAACCGCCCTGTCGCTCCATCCCCCCTTGTCGGCGCACCCCGTGATCTGCGTGCAACACATGGATAATGCGCCGAACCGGGGGGAACATGGTGCCGCCTCCTCGCATTGGAACCTTCGAATGGCGGCGAGGGCCGCCGCGGGTTCGGGTGAACGGCGATGGTGCAGCGGATCTTGGTGGTGGAGGACGAGGCGTTCATCGCCTTCTTTCTCGATGCCGTGCTGACGGATGCGGGTTTCGAGGTGATCGGCCCGGTCGACGACGCGCGCGCCGCCATCCGGGTCGCCAAGGAAGAACGCCCCGATCTCGCCCTCATGGATATTCGCCTCAAGGGCGACCTCGACGGCGTCTCCGCGACCCGCACCCTGGTGCAGACGCTGGGCGTGCCCGTCGTGGTGGTCAGCGCCAATGCGGACCAGGCGCGCGACGATTTGAAGCCCCTGACTCGCCATGTGCTGGGCAAGCCCGTCGCCGGTGACGAGCTGGTCGCCACCGTGCGCCAGGCCCTGGCTGCCTGAGAACCGCGGAAAAGGTCACTAAAGCGCTGCATCGGCGCCACTTTCCGCGTATTAGGAAAGCATGAGTCGGACCGATGTCGAGACCGTCGTCCCGGCCGGCCAGGACGCGACCGATTTCACGGCGCATTCGCCGGCCGCTTACATACTGGGGGTTGCAGCCCTTTGCGTGATCGTGTTGGTGTCCACCCTGTGGACCGCCTTGGCGCAGCCTTGGCTGGGTATCACCCTGGTGCCGGGGCAGAAGGGGATCCCCGTCATCGTCGCGGCCGAGGAAGGGGGGCCGGTCGCAGCCTCCGCGCTCGGGCGTGAGCTGGTCTCGGTCGCCGGTCCGGTCGGCCGCAGCGTCGCCCTGGCGAACGACGATCTCACCGAAGAGGCGGATTTCCTCGGCAGCTATGCGGCACTTCGCCAATTCTTCGCGCGCCAGGGTCAGCTCGCGGATATCCTCACGTCCGGCGGCCCGCTTCGCCTGACGCTCGACGGCGGCACGGTGATCGAGGCGACGCCGGCGGCGCGACCGCTCGGCTCGCTGCCCATCGCCTTCTGGGTGCAATATCTGACCGGGGCAGGGGCCTTGCTGATCGCCGGCTGGGTCTGGGCGATCCGGCCGCGCGATGCGGCACCGCGCATCTTCCTGCTCTCGGGCCTGTGCATGATCGCTTCGGCCCATGCGGCGGCGATCTACAGCACGCGCGAGCTGGCGATCGACGCCAGCTTGTTCCGCCTTCTCTCGAGCCTGAATTTCGGTGGCTCGCTCGGCTTCGGCGGTGCCGCCATCGCGCTTTTCCTGCTCTATCCGAAGGCCCTGGTGCCGGTCCGGCAATTGCTCTGGCTGCCGGTGGTGCTGGCCCTGGTGATGGTTCTCGACCTCGCCCAGGTGCTCTACAGCGTAAGCCTAGTTCATTACGTGCCGACCGCCTTCGAGATGGTGTTGATCGTCGTTCTGGTCGGGGTGCAGTGGCGGGTCAACCGGGGCGACCCGACGGCGCGGGCGGCACTCGCTTGGCTCGGCCTCACCATCATCGTCGGCGCCGGCTGTTTCATCCTGATCATCGCGGCACCGCTGCTGGTCGACCGGCAGCCGTCGATGTCCCAGGGCCATGCCTTCGGCTTCTTCCTCGCGGTCTATATCGGCTTGGCGCTGGGGCTCCGCCGCTACCGCCTGTTCGAGATCGGCGAATGGTCGTTCCGGGTGCTGTTCTATGGCGGCGCCGTGCTCGCCATGCTGCTGCTCGATGCCGGCATGCTCTATGTCCTGCATCTCCGGCCGGAGCCGTCGATGGGCCTCGCCCTCATCGCCGTCGGCTTCCTCTATCTGCCGTTCCGCGATGCCGCTTGGCGCCGGGCCGTGGCGCGGCGGCGCATGTCGGAAACCGAATTGTTCGGTGCTGCCGCCGCGGTCGCTTTCACGGCATCCGCGGTCGAGCGCGCGGGCCGCTGGCAGGCCCTGCTGCGGCGCCTGTTCGATCCCCTCGAAGTGGTGGCGCTCGAACATTTCGCCGGTCCGGTCCGGGTCGGCCGCGACGGTATCGAGTTGCTGCTGCCGCCGACCGCCGGGGCGCCGGCCTTGGCACTGCGCTACCCCTGGGGCGGAAGGGCCCTGTTCGGTCCGGCCCAGCTCGACCTCGCCCGGCAATTGACCGACCTGGTCGGCCACGCCGATCGCAGCCGCGACGCCTACGACCGGGGTGCCGCGGCCGAGCGCCAGCGGATCTCCCGCGACCTGCACGACGATGTCGGCGCCCGCCTGCTCGCCGGGTTGCACAAGCCGGACGTCGCCCAGGTGCGGAAGATCCTGCGCGAGGCGATCGCCGACGTGCGCACCATCGCCAGTGCCTTGGCGGGCGACCGCCTGCCGCTGGCGACCGTGCTGGCCGACCTCCGCCACGAGACGGCGGAGCGGCTGGAGGCGGCGGGCATCGCGCTGGACTGGCCGCCGGCCGCCGACGATGATGGGCCGATGCTAGATTACGTCCTCTATCACAACCTGCTGTCGGCCTTGCGCGAGATCTTCTCCAATGTGATTCGCCACGCCCGGGCGACCCGGGTGCGGGTCGTCATCGATCTCTGCCCCGACCGGTTGGACGTCGAAGTGGCGGAC
>JAYSCC010000437.1:0-3381 GCA_041915065.1 Zavarzinia sp. | reverse complement strand
CAGGATGATGATGACGTTCTTCCGGTTGAGGAAGATGCCGAAGACGCCGATCACGAACAGGATGGCGGCGACGGTCAGATAGTGCCCAAGCCCGATTTCCATGGCTCAGATCCCCTGCCCCGGCTGGATTTTCTTCACTTCGACCGCGGTCTTCATGGTGCGCGTGACCTGGGCCGAGATCTTCTGGCGCTTCACCCCCGGGCGGCTGCGGAGCGTCAGCACGATCGCCCCGATCATGGCGACCAGCAGGATCGCGCCCGCGGTTTCGAAGGGCAGCAGATACTGGGTATAGAGCACCCGGCCCAGCGCATCGGTGTTGGAGAGCTGGGTGACGTCCGGCGCCTTGGCGGCGACCAGGGCGCCGGCATCCGGCAGCGTGGTCCAGGAGCCCAGGATCATCAGCAGTTCGACCAGCAGGATCAGGCCGATCAAGCCGCCGATCGGCAGATATTGCAGGAAGCCCTGACGCAGCTCGGTGAAATTCACGTCGAGCATCATGACGACGAAGAGGAACAGCACCGCCACCGCGCCGACATAGACGATGACCAGGATCATCGACAGGAATTCGGCCCCGAGCAGCAGGAAGAGCCCGGCCGAATTGAAGAAGGCGAGGATCAGGAACAGCACGGAATGCACCGGGTTCCGGGCGGAGATCACCATCACCGCCGAACCCACGGTGACCGCGGCGAAGAGGTAGAAGACGAGAGCCTGAATGGTCAAGACCGCCTCCTCACCGATAGGGCGCGTCGGCGGCGATATTGGCCGCGATCTCGCGCTCCCACCGCTCGCCGTTCGCGAGCAGCTTGTCCTTGTTGTACATCAGCTCCTCGCGGGTTTCGGTCGCGAACTCGAAGTTCGGGCCTTCGACGATGGCATCGACCGGGCAGGCTTCCTGGCAGAAGCCGCAGTAGATGCACTTCGTCATGTCGATGTCGTAGCGCGTGGTGCGGCGGCTGCCGTCGTCCCGCGGCTCCGCTTCGATGGTGATCGCCTGGGCGGGGCAGATCGCCTCGCACAGCTTGCAGGCGATGCAGCGCTCTTCCCCGTTGGGATAGCGGCGCAGCGCGTGCTCACCCCGGAAACGGGGCGACAGGCGGCCCTTTTCGTAGGGGTAGTTGATCGTCGCCTTCTTCTTGAAGGAATAGGAGAAGGTCAGCGCCATACCCTTGACCAGTTCGGTCAGCAGGAAGGCGCGAGCGGTACGGTCGAGAAATGCCATCGTAACCCCTCCCCTCAGCCCTTGACCGGCAGCCAGCCGAAGCTGACCAGCACGCCCGCCGTCAGCACCAGCCAGAACAGCGAGAAGGGCAGAAACACCTTCCAGCCGAGTCGCATCAACTGGTCGTAGCGATAGCGCGGAACCGTCGCCTTCACCCAGCAGAAGGTGAAGAGCACGACGAAAGTCTTGGCGAAGAACCAGAGCGGCCCCGGGATCCAGTCCAGCAGGCCGAACAGCGAGATCGGCTGCCAACCGCCCAGGAACAGGATGCTGGTCATCGCCGACATCAGGATGATGTTGCCGTATTCGCCGAGCATGAAGAGCGCGAAGGCCATCGACGAATATTCGATCTGGAAGCCGGCCACCAGTTCCGACTCCGCTTCCGGCAGGTCGAAGGGCGGGCGGTTCGTCTCGGCCAGGGCCGAGATGAAGAAGACGACGAACATCGGAAACAGCGGGATGGCGAACCAGATGTGCGACTGCGCCTTCACGATGTCGTTCAGGTTCAGCGAGCCGACGCAGAGCAGGACGGTGACGATGACGAAGCCGATCGAGACTTCGTAGGACACCATCTGCGCCGCCGAGCGGAGGCCGCCCAGGAAGGGATACTTCGAGTTCGAGGCCCAGCCGCCCATGATGATGCCATAGACGCCGAGCGACGAGATCGCGAAGAGATAGAGCATGCCGACATTGATGTCGGCCAACACGATGCCGTCACCGAAGGGGATCACCGCCCAGGCGATCAGCGCCAGGGTGAAGGTCAGCACCGGGGCGATCAGGAACACGCCCTTGTTGGCGCCGGCCGGGATGATCGTCTCCTTGAACAGGAGCTTCAAGCCGTCGGCAAAGGGCTGCAGCAGGCCGAAGGGACCGACCACGTTCGGCCCCTTGCGGAGCTGCATCATGGCCCAGACCTTGCGGTCGAGCAGTGTCGTGAAGGCGACGGCCAGCAGGAGCGGCACGACGATCGCCAGGATCTTCGCCAGGATGATCAGGAATTCGAGGAACATATCCATGATGGGCCTCGGCTCAGGCGGCCGCCATGCGGCGGGGGGCCATCATCGGGCCCACTTCGCGCCAGATCAGCGCGGCGACGGAGACGATGGCCGCGAGCAGCAGGGGCAGCAGCACCCCGACGACTTCGGCCGAGATGGCGACCAGGGGCACGACGGCCTCCACGATCAGGTTAGCCATGGGTTCCCGTCGCCTCGTGTTTGTGGCCGCAGCCGCAGCCCTGGTCCTGATGGATCGCCGAACATTCGGCCATGGTGGCCGAGGCGCGGGCGATCGGATTGGTGAGGTAGAAGTCGGCGGTCGGATAGGCGAAGGCATCGGCCGAAACCGAACCCTCGGCCCCGAAGGGCGCCCAATCGGCCCCGGCGACCTCATCCACCTTGCCGAGGTGCGGCACCTGCGCCGCCATGGCGGCGCGGAGCTGGACCAGGCTGTCGTAAGGCAGCTTCTTGCCCACCCGCTCCGAGAAGGCGCGCAGGATCGCCCAGTCCTCGCGGGCGTCGCCCGGCGGGAAGACGGCGCGCTTGGTGCGCTGGACCCGGCCTTCGGTGTTCACATAAGTGCCCGACTTCTCGGTATAGGCGGCACCCGGCAGGATGACGTCGGCGACATGGGCGCCGGCATCGCCGTGGCTGCCCTGATAGACGACGAAGGGCGCCTTCAGGCCCTCGGTGTCGATCTCGTCGGCGCCGAGCAGCCAGACGAATTCGGCCTTGCCGGCCGCGATCGCTTCCGCATCGAGACCGCCCTCCCCCGGCACGAAGCCGAGGTCGAGCGCGCCGACGCGCGAGGCCGCCGTGTGCAGCACGTTAAAGCCGTTCCAGCCGTCCTTCACCACGCCAGTGGCCTCCGCCAGCTTGCGGACGAGGCCGAGGACTTCGGCACCGTCGGCCCGCGCCAGCGCACCCTGGCCGACGATGATCATCGGCGCCTTGGCGCTCTTGAGGACGTCGGCGAAACCGCCGCCGGCCAGCAGGCCCGACAGGGTTTCCGGCCCCGAGCCGATCCAATCGACACGATAGGTGAGATCCACCTTCGGGCCGATACCGGCGATCTGGAGCCCACCCTTGAGCCAACGCTTGCGGATCCGGGCGTTCAGCACCGCCGCTTCCGAGCGGGGATCGGTGCCGACCAGGAGGATGGCATCC
>JAYSCC010000436.1:0-3388 GCA_041915065.1 Zavarzinia sp. | reverse complement strand
GTAATAGCCGACGTGGCCCTCGATCCCGACCGTGACCGGGGCATCCAGGCCGGCGGCGATCGCGTGGCGCCCGGCCGGGTTCAGCACCCGCCAATGGCCGTGCTCGGGCTTGGCGTGGAGGGCGGCGTTCAGCTCGCGCACGGTGGCGCTGGCGAGGT
This sequence comes from Zavarzinia sp., assembly GCA_041915065.1. GTDB lineage: Bacteria > Pseudomonadota > Alphaproteobacteria > Zavarziniales > Zavarziniaceae > Zavarzinia. The sequence goes on along the minus strand of JAYSCC010000436.1, from coordinate 3,230 downwards.
CGACGATATGCTCGCTCATGCCGCGCGCTCCCAGAAATAGACGGTGGCCGGTTCGGGCTCGAACACCCGTGCCGTCTCGATCCCCGGCAGCCCGGCGAGGGCGCGATATTCGGAACCGAAGGCGACATAGGCGTCGGTCTCGGCCATCACGGCCGGCTTGCAGGCGATCGGGTCGCGCAGCACGCCGAAACCGCTCTCGGTCCCGACCACGAACGTGTAGAAACCGTCCAGCGCGTCGAGGGCGGAGTGCAGCGCCTCCGACAGCGGCGCGCCCTTGGCCAGCTCGTGGGTCAGGTAACCGGCCGCGACCTCGCTGTCGTTCTCGGTCTCGAAGCGGATGCCGTCGCGGATCAGGCCGCGCCGCACGGCATTGTGGTTGGAGAGCGAGCCGTTATGCACCAGGCACTGGTCCGGCCCGGTCGAGAAGGGATGGGCGCCGTTGGTGGTCACCGCACTCTCGGTCGCCATGCGGGTGTGACCGATGCCGTGGCTGCCGCGCATCTGGGCGAGGCCGAAACGGGCCGCCACCGCGGCCGGCAGGCCGACTTCCTTGTAGATCTCCATACGGGCGCCGGAACCCACCACGGTGATCTCCGGGTGCTTTTCGGCGATCAGGGCGCGCACCAGCGCTTCCTTGGCCGCCGGGATCTCGACGATCACATGGCTGTCGCGCACCACGAGATCGACTTCGGCCCCGACCAGGCCGCGCAGGCCCGCCTCGACCAGGTCGAAATCGAAGCCGGCCGGCATGCGGAGCGAGAGCTTCACATAGCCCTCCCGCCCGTCACCATAGACGGCGAAACCGGCGCTGTCCGGCCCACGGTCGCTCATCACCTCGAGCATGCCCGCGAGCAGGCGCCCGAGCTGCGGCTCCAGCGCCTTATCCTTGAGAAACAATCCGACGATGCCGCACATGCGCCCGCCCCTTGGAAAATCCGATGGGACGTTTCTAGCGCTGCCCCGGCGGGGCGTCAACAGTCAGGAACAAAGTTTTCCTGTTAAGAAAACGCAGGGGCCTATGCGCGCAGTGGAACAGTTGCACAGAGCGACCAGACGCCCCTACTCCCGCTCCCTCGGATAGACGATGATCGAGAGATAGGTGGCGGGCAGGCTGGTCAGGCGTTCGGGGCCATGGGCGGTGCCGCTGTCGAACAGCAGGGCGTCGCCGGCCTTGAGGTCGTAGGTGCGGTCGGCGTGGCGGTATTGGATCTCGCCGGAGAGCATGTAGATGAATTCGGCGCCGCCGTGCTGGAAGGCGGTATAGGGCGCCGCCTCTTCCCGGAGCGTGATCAGATAGGGCTCGCAGACGATGTCGCCGCCGAGCGCATGGCCGAGCAGTTGGTACTGGTGGCCGACCTTGGTGCCGCGCCGTTCGATCACCACGCCCTGCCCGGCCTTCACATAGGAACAGTCGCGCTTCTCGTCGAAGGAGGCGAAGAGCGCCGTGATCGGCACGTTGAGGGCGCCGGCGAGGGCCTGGATGGTACTGAGCGAGGGCGAGATCTGGCCGTTCTCGATCTTCGAGAGCATGCCGGTCGAAATGCCGGCGGCGGTGGCCAGATGGGCCACCGTCAAGTCGAGCTGGCGGCGCAGATGGCGGATCTGCACCCCCAGCGCCTGTTCGAGGGTCCGCGCGACGACCGCGGGGGCCCCGGAACCCGTTGCGAATTCGTCGTCCTCGCCGTCAGCCATGGGCAACCCTCCAGGAATCATCCCGGAGAGTGTAAGCCCTCGTTACGACTGGCGGTAGACCGCGAAGGGCGACCAGCTCTGGCTGACCGGCATCAGTTCGATCGAATTGATGTTCACATGCGCCGGCAGGGTCGCGACATGGAAGATCGTCTCGGCGATGTCTTCCGGCTGGAGCGCATGGGCGCCGCCATAGAGCTTGTCGTAGGCCTCCTGGTTGCCGCCGGTACGGACCAGGGTGAATTCGCTCTCGCACATGCCGGGCTCGATCGAGGTGACGCGCACGCCGGTACCGGCGAGGTCGCAGCGCAGGCCATAGGAAAACTGGCGCACGAACGCCTTGGTGCCGCCATAGACATTGCCGCCCGGATAGGGCCAATGCGCCGCGACCGACGAGAGGTTGATGACCGAGCCCTTGCTCTCGATCAGCTTCGGCAACAGGAAGCGGGTGATGGTGACGAGACCGGTCACATTGGTGTCGATCATCGTCTTCCATTCGTCGAGCGAGCAGTTCTGTGCCGGCGCCGTGCCGAGGGCGAGGCCGGCGTTGTTCACCAGGCAGTCGATGGTCGCGAAGCCGGCCGGCAGGGCGTCGATCGCCGCCTTCAAGGCCGCCTCGTCCCGCATGTCGAAGGCGGCGGCGTGGAAGACGTCGGCACCCAGTTCGTCCTGCAACTCCTTCAGCCGTTCCGCCCGCCGCCCGGTGCCGATCACCTTCCAGCCCGCCTTGGCGAAGCGCCGCGCCGAGGCGGCGCCGAAGCCGGCGGTGGTGCCGGTGATGAGGACGGTCTTGCTCATGGACGGGTCTCCGGTCGGGGCACTATGGTGCCAGGAAGGGCTGTGGACCACCGAATTCAGGCTTCGTGGATCTAAACTTCGGCAGCCATCGGGCTGAATGTGCACCGAAGAGACCCGAAAACGGAATGCCGAACATGAATGCGCCCCTGCCGAAGATGGACCATCACTGGATGCCCTTCACCAACAACCGGCTGTTCCGGCAGGAGCCGCAGATCTTCGCCCGGGCCGAAGGGGTGCGCTATTGGACGCCGGACGGGGCGGAGATCCTGGACGGCGCCGCCGGCCTGTTCTGCTGCGCCGCCGGCCACGCAAGGCCCGAAATCGCCGACGCCGTGCATAAGCAGATCATGACGCTGGACTTCACGCCGCATTTCCAGCGCGCCGCCCCGATCTCCTTCGAATTCGCCGAGAAGCTGGCGGGCATTCTGCCTGCGGGCATCGACCGCATCTTCTTCGGCAATTCGGGCTCCGAAGCGGTCGATTCCGCCGTGAAGATCTGCCTCGCCTACCACCGGGCGACCGGGCAGAGCCAGCGTACCCGCTTCGTCTCGCGCAATTGGGCCTATCACGGCGTCAACCTGGGCGGCACCTCGCTCGCCGGCATGGCCAACAACCGGCGCGATTTCGGCGCCGTCACCTTCGATGCCGTGCACATGCGCCAGACCTGGACCGAGGAACAGCGCTTCTCCCGCGGCCAGCCGGAAACCGGGGCCGAACGGGCGGACGACCTCGAGGAACTGTGC
>JAYSCC010000435.1:0-3394 GCA_041915065.1 Zavarzinia sp. | reverse complement strand
CTTGGCATGGTTCGAATAGGTGACGAAGCCGCGCTCGAGAACGGCGCTGGAGCCGGCGATCTCGGTCAACAGGCCGGCGATCAGGCCGCCGGTGCAGCTCTCGGCCGTGGCGATGCGCAGACCCCGTTCGGTGGCGGCCCTGATCAGGGCGGCGGCGCGGGTTTCCAGGGCGTCCGGGAAGAAGCTCGTCACCATAGTTCCACCAATCCTCCCATCAGGACGAGGCCCATCAGGCCGGCGATGACGTCGTCGACGACGATGCCGAAGCCGCCCGGCAGGTTGCGGTCGGCCCAGCTCGCGGGCCAAGGTTTCAGAATGTCGAGCACGCGGAAGAGCGCGAAACCGATCGCGAAGAGCAGGAAATCGTTCGGCACCAGCACCAGGGTGAACCATTGGCCGGCGAACTCGTCGATCACCACGCTGCCCGGGTCTTTCACGTCCATCGCCCGGGCATAAACGCCGGAGGCCCAGATGCCGATCACGGTGACCAGGACACCGGCCAGCGCGAGGCCCCAGGGGCCGCCTGCCTGGCGGATGAACCAGGCCGGCACCAGGGCGGCGAGGGAGCCCCAGGTTCCGGCCGGGCCCGGCAGATGGCCGACCCAGCAACCGGTCGAGAGAACGCGGGCAGGGTGCAGGGCAGGCAGCATCAAGGAAGCCTCACGGTGGCCACCGCCTGGGCGGCGATACCTTCGCCGCGCCCGGTGAAGCCGAGTTTTTCGGTGGTGGTGGCCTTCACGCTGACCCGATCGGCGGCGATGCCCAGGATTTCGGCGATGCGCGTCCGGATCGTTTCGCGGTGCGGGCCGACCTTGGGCCGTTCGCAGATCACGGTCAGGTCGACATGGGCGATCACGCCGCCTCGGGCGGCCACCAAGCCCGCCGCATGGGCCAGGAAGCGATCGGAGGAGACGCCGCGCCACTGCGGATCGCTCGGTGGGAAGTGCTGGCCGATGTCACCGGCACCGATCGCGCCCAGTACGGCATCGGTCAGGGCGTGGAGGGCGACGTCGGCATCGGAATGGCCGATCAGGGCGCGGTCGTGGGCGAGCTTCACGCCGCCGAGCCAGACACCGTCACCTGGGCCGAGCGCGTGGACGTCGAAGCCCATGCCGGTCCGAACGTCCGGCAAGGCCGCGAACAGGCGCCTTTCGGCACGTTCGATGTCCTCGGCGGTGGTTAGTTTCACGTTGTCCTCGTCCCCCGCTACCAGGGCGACCTCGAGCCCTTCGGCCGCCGCCACCGCGGCATCATCGGTCATTTTCGCGTCCCTTTGGCGACGGTGGGCCGCCAGGATCGCGGCGAAATCGAAGCCCTGGGGCGTCTGCGCCCGAAAGAGGCCGTCGCGCGCCACCGTCTCGCCGATCAGTCCACCGGCGCCACGCTTCAGCGTGTCGACCACGGGCTGGGCCGGGATGGCACCGGCATGGCCGGCGAGGGCGGCCAGCACACGGTCGATCAGATCCGGAGCGGCGAAAGGACGGGCGGCATCATGGATCAGGACGAGGCGGGGCGGCCGGGGCAGGGCGGCCAGGGCTTCGAGTCCAGCGAGCACACTCGCCTGGCGGTCCGCACCGCCGGAAACGACGGGGCCGACTTCGATCCCGGCCAGGATTTCAGCGACAGTGGCGGGCGAATCGGTCGCGATCGCGATCGGTCCGACGGCGGCATGGCGCCGCAGGGCTTCGACCGTCCAGCGCAGCAGCGGCTTGCCGGCCAGGCTGCGATACTGCTTGGGCCCGCCGGGGCCGGCACGGCTGCCGCTGCCCGCGGCCGCCAGGACCACGCCGACATCCGCTGCTGGTGACGATTCGTTCATGCCGAGACACTAGCCTCGGGCGGCGCCAGGGCCTAGTGTCGCCACGGCCACAAGACAGAAACAATGCCCGGGACGGCGGACTCCCCATTGCGGTGCACAAGCAATGGGCCTAGACTGCCCGTTTATCGTGCAGCTTTGAAAAGTGCCCAAGGAATGACCAGCTCCATTGGCCCGATCAAGATCGGACCCGTGCAGATCGACGAGCCCGTGATTCTCGCGCCGATGTCCGGTGTTACCGATATGCCCTTCCGTCGCCTTGTCAAGAAACAGGGGGCGGGGCTCGTGGTCTCGGAGATGATCGCGTCGGAGGCCATGATCCGGCAGACGCGCCAGTCGATGAAGATGGCGAGCAACTGCGCGGAAGAATTCCCGATGTCGGTCCAGCTCGCCGGCTGCGAGGCGAAGCCGCTGGCGGAGGCGGCCAAGCTGAACGAGGACCGCGGCGCCGCGATCATCGATATCAACATGGGCTGCCCCGTGAAGAAGGTGGCGGTGAACGGCCATGCCGGCTCCGCCCTGATGCGCGACCTCGCCCATGCCCGCACGCTGATCGAGGCGACGGTGAAGGCGGTGCGCCTGCCGGTCACCCTGAAGATGCGCACGGGCTGGGATCACGATAGCCGGAACGCCCCTGAACTCGCCCGCATCGCCGAAGACTGCGGTGTGCAGATGGTGACGGTGCACGGGCGGACGCGTTGCCAGCTCTACAACGGCCATGCCGACTGGAACTTCATTTCCCGGGTGAAATCGGTGGTGAAGATCCCGGTGATCGCCAACGGTGACGTCAACACGATCGACGATGCGCAGCAGATCTTGGCCGATTCCGGCGCCGACGGCGTGATGATCGGGCGCGGCGCCTATGGAAGGCCCTGGTTCATCAACCAGGTGATGCATTTCCTGAAGACGGGCGAACGCCTGCCGGATCCGCCGCTGGCCACCCGCTACGCCCTGCTGATGGAGCATTACGAGGCGATGCTGGAACATTACGGTGCCGTCCCCGGCATGCGCATGGCGCGGAAGCACGTCGCCTGGTACTCGGCCGGCTTACCGGATTCGGCAGCCTTCCGGGCCGAGATCAACCGGCTGGAAGATCCCGAGGCGGTGAAGGAACGGATCCGGAGCTTCTACACCCCGGTCATGGAACGGATGGCTGCCTGATGGCCAAGTCTTCGACCGCCGCGACGGGTGCGGACCCGATTCCGGCTCTGCCGCCCATCGACCTGGAAGCGGTGCTCAATGCCCTCGGCAAGTCGATCCTCCTGGTCGACGGCCAGGGCCTGATCCGCTACGCCAACGCGGCGGCGGAGCAGTTCTTCGCCACCGGGGCCACGGTGCTGACCCGGCTTCGGCTCGACCAGGTGACGCCCTTCGCCCACCCGCTGCTGGCGGTGGTCGAACAGGTGCGCCAGGGCGGCATTTCGGTCTTCGAATACGAAGTCGACTTCGGCTCGCCCAAGATCGGCTATCGCCCGGTCGACATGCAGGTGACCCCGCTGGCCGACCATTCGGGCCTGATTCTGGTCGCCCTCCAGGAACGCGCCATCGCTCAGCGGATCGACCGCCAGCTCACCCATC
>JAYSCC010000434.1:0-3398 GCA_041915065.1 Zavarzinia sp. | reverse complement strand
GAGCAGCGCCGCATCCTGCAGCCAGCCGCCATCGTCGGACTGGAACAGGTCGCGCAGGACGATGCCGCCAGCGGCCGTATAGGCCTCGATGCCGACGAAGACGGCTCGCTTGTCGGAGGCGCGCACCGTCGATTCCGTCAGCATGTGGCGGATCTGATAGGGCTCCTTCGACCAGCTACTGCGGAGCGCCTCCCAGACCTGTTCCTGGCGGGTATGGTCGGAGGAGACGGTGAAGGCCATCAACTGCTCGAGCGACATGCCGTCCTCGGCATAGGTTTCGAGCAGCGCCGGCGAAACCGACGCGAGCCGCAACCGCTGCTTGACGACGTTGACGGGCACGAAGAAGGCGGCCGCGATCTCCTCCTCCGACTGACCCTTCTCGCGAAGCGTCTGGAAGGCGCGAAACTGGTCGAGCGGATGGAGCGGGGCGCGCTGGCAGTTTTCGGCGAGCGAATCATCCTCGGCGAGGATACCGGTCGCGGCATCGCGCACGACGCAGGGGACGGGCGCGTTCTTGGCCAGGCGCTTCTGCTTGACCAGCAGTTCGAGCGCCCGGTAGCGGCGGCCCCCGGCCGGGATCTCGAACATGCCGGTTTCCTTGCCTTCGGCGTCGAGCACGGGGCGGACATTGAGGCCCTGAAGCAGGCCGCGCCGGGCGATGTCCTCGGCCAGCTCCTCGAGCGAGACGCCGGCCTTCACGCGCCGCACATTGGACTGGGAGAGCACCAGCTTGTTGAAGGGAATGTCGCGCGAGGACGACAGGGTGATCTTCTGAACGGCAGTAGCCATCGGGATTTTCTCCGCGACGGGCGTCGAGAGCCTCTCTCTCGGCCGGAAACCCGTCACGAAGCGAAGCGCCGCCCTCTTCCTCTCAGAGGGCAGCGTCGCAGAGCCGGAGAGCCGGAGAGGCCCGGAAGCGCAAAGCCTGAAAGCAGGCTTTCCGCTTTTCCGGGTTTCAGGATGGCTAGACGCCGCACATCCCCTCGCATTCGTTGGGCCAGAGATCGAGCTGGCCGTGATCGGCAGCGGTCGAGAGGTCGGCCTCTGCGAGCGGCACCGCGGAGCGGTGGAGATAGACGTCTCCGCGAATCCCGCGAAAGCCGCTGCGGATGGTGCGGTCCACGGCCACAGCATCCGCCCAGGCCTCGGCATCGTGATCACGCATCTGCCGCCAATGCGCGTCGGAATGGAACGGGCAGCCGATACAGGCGCTCTTCGGCGGCAGCGGATATTCGTGCCGCTCCAGCCAGCGCAGGCAATCCTGCCGGGTCATGCCCATCTCGATCAGGGGCCAGCGGTTGATCTGCCAGCTCTCGAAGGAGGGCTTCATGCGGAGCGCCTCGTCGAGCGAGATGCCGATCCATTGCTCAGCAACGGGCACCGAGGGTGAACGCCGGCCGGCGATGCCGACCAGTTCGCGAACCTTGCGGCGGATCGGCGCGATCTTGTATTCGCTCGTGCATTGGCGGCGGATCATGCCGACCCCGGCGCGCTCGGTGCGCACAATGTTGGGGGCGGCGACCGGATTCCCGTTCTCATGGTCATCGTGCGCAGGCAGTTCAGTTCCCGCCAGGACAACGGTGCGGGTGAAGGCGGGGATCGACGCCCAGCGTTCGCCCCGGGCACCGGCAAGAATATCGGCCCGCAGATCGCCGGCCGAAACGATATGAACAGGAAACGGCAGGACGTTAGGCGACATCAGCCAGGCGAGATGGTCGTAGACTGCCTTGGGTTCCCATCTGGTATCGGCGAAAATGGCGCAGTCGGGCATCGGGCCAACCTCGCCATGCGCCGCCATCAGGGCGAGCGTGCTGGACTGGACGCCGGCGCCGAGGCTGAGCACGCGCAGGCGGATCGTCGCTGCCTGTTCGGGCGTTGGAGCAAGGCTCGGGAAGACGGGAGCATTCATCACGCCGCTTCCCGTTCATCGTCCGCGAGGCCGAGCGCCTCGGTCCGTGGCTCCTCCTCGGGGAGAAAGCCGAGCAGCCAGTCAGCCGCCTTGCTGGCCTGCGAAGCCGCACGCACGATGGCACGGTTGTCTTCGCGCAGAACCTCGGCCCAGGAGCCGACGTAATCGGCGTGCCGCACGGTCGGCACGATGCCGAGGGCGGCGCAGCAGAATGCCGCTGAAATCTCCGCGATCATCTCCTCGAAGGCGTACTTCTTCGTGCCAAAGGAACCGGAGAGGTCGCGATTCAGGCGATGCGGAGCCCCGCTGGCGTGCGAGCATTCATGCAGGGCGGTCCTGTGCCAGTTTATGGGCTCGAAGAAAGCCTGGGGCGGTGGGACCATCACATAGTCATGTGCTGGTACATAGAAGGCGCGGTTGCCGCCGATGCGGAAATCGATCCCGCTCGCCTTGATCAGCGCCTCCACCTTCGGCTCGATGAGGCCGGGTTCAGGAGGCGGAGCGGCTGCCGCGATCTCTTCGGGCAGGCCCTCGCATTGCACACTATTGAATACCGTGAAGCGCTTCAGGAACGGGATCGCCTGGGCTTCCTCGCCGGTCTCGCGGGCGTGCTGCCTCTCGTCGTCCGGGACGAAGCGATCGGCATAGACGACCGTGGTTCCACGTTCGCCCTTTCGCACATTCCCGCCAAGCGAGAGAGCCTGGCGGAAGGTGAGCCAGTTCTGCCCCGGGAAGCCGCGATCGATCACCGCACCCCAGAGGATCAGCACATTTATGCCGGAATATTGCCGGCCGGTCGCGGCGTTCCTCGGCATGTCGACCGGCGCCTTGGCCGCCGCCGTGCCCCAGGGCTGGACCCAGGGTAGCCGCCCGGCCTCCAGCTCGGCGAGGATCTTGCTGGTGATTTCGTCATAGAGGCTCGCCCGGCCTGCACCGGCGCTGGCACTGCGGCTATGTCTGGACATCGCGGTTCTCCGCGACGGGCGCCGGAGGCCTCTCCTCCAGCTTTCAACCCGTCACGGCAAACCCGTCCGCACTCTCCCTCTCGCCGGGCCACAGGCCCGGAAACCCGCAAAACCGGCAAAGGCGCAAAACCGCAAACGCGGGGTCACGGACTGACGCACCGCGTCGCGTCAGGGATGGGAGCCCGAAGGGTGAAGACCCGCGCAGCGGGGCTTCAGCGTGAGCCGACAGCCCGGCCCGAAGGGCGACGCCCACACCCTCATAGCGGGGCGCTCGATGAGGGGTCGATGGGGGGCGAGCGGCGTTGTCTTCGCGGCTTGAACCGACTATCCAAATCGGCGGATCGGTGGGGCTCGTCCCGGTCGGTGTTCCGCAAACTCTGCAGAGGGTGATGAACAGCCACATTGTCATTCAGATCATGCTTTGCGTGCTGTCCTGCGAGCCGGCTGAAATCCGGGTCTGGGACGGAGATTCCATACGGCTGGGGTTGACCAGCCAGGCCGAAGCGGTGCGCATTTTCAACATC
>JAYSCC010000433.1:0-3411 GCA_041915065.1 Zavarzinia sp. | reverse complement strand
CGCGGTCGAGCTTCTTCACCTGGTCGTCCATCGAAACGCCGCCGATCAGCAGCGCCATGGAGAGCTTGTGATATTTGCCGTATTTCTCGAAATTCTCGGCCACCTGTGTGGCGAGTTCGCGCGTCGGCTCCAGGATCAGGGAGCGCGGCATGCGCGCTTTGGCCCGACCCGCCGCGAGAATATCGATCATGGGCAGGGTGAAGGAGGCGGTCTTGCCCGTGCCGGTCTGGGCGATGCCCATGACGTCGCGGCCGCGCAACACTTGGGGGATGGCCTGGGCCTGAATCGGCGTGGGCTCGGTATATCCGGCCTCGGCCACCGCCTTCAGCACCTCGGCGCTGAGGCCCAGTTCTTCGAAACTCATTGACCCTGGTTCCGCTTTCCTTGCAGCCGCAGCGTCCCCACCATCGGGGACCCGACCATCGGGCGTTTCGCTGCAATGCACAATGACTGCGCTGGCGAGACGATAAACAAATGCACGTTCCAGTCAACCGTTCCCAGCCGCAGGGCTGCCATCCGCGCCTGTTTCAGTGACAATTGGGCCACTGCTCAGGGCTGGATCAGTTCGTAGAAATTGTCGAAGGGCATCACCTTGTCGAGCGCCGCTTCGACCGTGGCGGCATAGGCGGGATCGTTCACGCTCTTCGGTGCGGGGCCGTGGGCAATCGCGGTCGAGACCCGGCGCGTGCCGGCGCAGAGCACGGCCTGGACCGAGAAGCCATCCGCTGCGGGAGCCCCCGTCGCGGCCTGGAGGGCGGGCAGCGGGCCGCAGGCGGTGTCGGCGCCAACTTCGCCGATCGGGTTGAACACCAGGACGACCCGAAGCTCGGCCTCGGGCGCTAGCACCAGGCGGCGCGGATTGACGCGCGAGGGCAGGTGGAGCGGGGCGAGCGCCGCGGCAGGCTCGACGCCGGTCAAGGGCGCCCCCACCACGGCGGCGGGCAGGGCGTCGCCCCGGGCCCCGGCATTGACGATGGCTGGGCGGTAATAGTCGCGGTCGACCATGTCGTGGGTCACCACGACCGGCACCTCGGCGCAGGCGCCGAGCGCCAGGGCGGCGCCCAGTGCCGCCGCTTCGATCCCTCTCATCGCCACCTCCGTCTCAGATGTCGAGGTCGGTCGCCCGGGCGGCATTCTCCTGGATGAAGGCGAAGCGCGTCTCGGCGCGCTTGCCCATCAGGCGGTCGACCATGCCCGTCGTCTCGGCCTTCTCGTCGTCCATGACGACGACGCGGAGCAGGATACGCTTGTTGCGATCCATCGTGGTCTCCCGCAATTGCGCGGGAGGCATCTCGCCCAAGCCCTTGAAACGGCTGATTTCGATCTTCGTGTTCTGCTTGAAGTCGCGCTTGATGCGGCGGTCCTTGTCGTCGTCGTCCATGGCGTAGACGGTCTTGGAGCCCTGGGCGATCCGGTAAAGCGGCGGCATGGCGAGATAGAGGTGCCCGCTCTGAATGAGGCCCGGCATCTCGCGCCAGAAGAAGGTCATCAGGAGCGAGGCGATATGGGCGCCGTCGACATCCGCGTCGGTCATGATGATGACGCGCTCGTAGCGGAGGTCTTCCTCCCGGAAGCGGTGGCCGATGCCGCAGCCGAGCGCCAGCACGAGATCGGAGAGTTCCTGGTTCGCTTCGAGCTTGCCGGCGGCGGCCGACGCGACGTTCAGGATCTTGCCGCGCAGCGGCAGCACCGCCTGGCTCGCCCGGTCGCGCGCCTGCTTGGCCGAGCCGCCGGCCGAATCGCCCTCGACCAGGAAGATCTCGGTGCCCGTCGCCTGGTCCTTCGAACAATCGGCCAGCTTGCCGGGCAGGCGCAGCTTGCGGGTTGCGGTCTTGCGGCTGGTCTCCTTGTCGGCGCGGCGCTTCAGGCGCTCCTCCGCGCGGGAGATGGCGTGGTCGAGCAGGGCATTGGCGGCCGCGGGGTCGGAGGTCAGCCAATGCTCGAAACGGTCCTTGATCGCCGCCTCGACCAGGCGGGCGGCCTCGGCCGTGGACAGTTTCTCCTTGGTCTGGCCTTGGAACTGCGGGTCCGGGATGAACAGGGAGAGCAGGATGGCGGCGCCGCCGATCACGTCTTCCGCGGTGAGCTGGCCGGCCTTCTTGTTGTTGGTCAGTTCGCCGAAACTCTTGAGCGCGCGGGCGAGGGCGGAGCGGAGCCCGGCCTCGTGGGTGCCGCCTTCCGGCGTCGGCACCGTGTTGCAATAGGAATGGATGAAGGGATCGGTGTCGACCGGCCAGGCGATCGCCCATTCGACCTCGCCCACCTCGACGCCCGGCAGGCGGGCCTGGCCGGTGAAGGGCGTCGGGGTGACGGTCGGCGTGTTCTCCAGGGTCGCAGCCAGAAAGTCGGCGAGGCCGCCCGGGAAATGCAGGGTGTCGGTCGCCGGCGTCGGGTCGCCCGCCGGGATCAGCTCCGGCGCGCAGGACCAGCGGATCTCGACGCCGCGGAACAGATAGGCCTTGGAGCGCGCCATGCGGTAGAGGCGGGCCGGGCGGAAATGCAGGCTGGTGCCGAAGATCTCATGGTCCGGCTTGAAGGTGACGCTGGTGCCGCGCCGATTCTGTACCGGGCCGGCCGCGATCAGCTTGGTCGTTGGTTTGCCGCGGGCGAAGCTCTGGCGGAAGAGCTGGCGGTCGCGGGCGACCTCGACCACCATTTCTTCGGAGAGCGCGTTGACCACCGAAGAGCCGACGCCGTGCAACCCGCCTGAGGTTTTATAGGCCTTGCCGCTGAACTTGCCGCCCGAATGAAGCGTGGTCAGAATCACTTCGAGGGCGGATTTGTCCTTGAACTTGGGGTGCGGATCGACCGGGATGCCGCGGCCGTTGTCGCGCACCGTGAGGCAGCCGTCGGCCGAGAGTTCGACCTCGATCCGGCTGGCATGGCCGGCCACCGCCTCGTCCATGGCGTTGTCGATGATCTCGGCCGCCAGGTGGTGATAGGCGCGTTCGTCGGTGCCGCCGATATACATGCCGGGTCTGAGGCGGACCGGCTCCAGCCCTTCGAGGACTTCGATGTCCTTGGCGGAATAATCGGTTGAAGCGGCACTTCGGTCGAACAGGTCGGCGGGCTTACTCATCGTCGCGATTCGGGTCAGTCTGTAGCTGTCGGGCCAGTCTGGCCCACCCCGACCCCGATCCGCTAGCCCACATCTGTGGAGTGCCCATGAGCGAGCAAGAAGCAGCACCGAAGTCCCCCGCCGAGCGGGGCCTCGAAGCCATCATCCGCACGGCGCCGATGCCGCGCGATTCCAATGCCAACGGCGACATTTTCGGCGGCTGGATCCTCAGCCACATGGATATCGCCGCCGGCGTGCTCGCCTCCAAACGGGCGAAGGGGCGTATCGCCACGGTGGCGATCGACGCCATGACCTTCCACACGCCGGTCTATGTCGGCGATCTCGTCTCGATC
>JAYSCC010000432.1:0-3429 GCA_041915065.1 Zavarzinia sp. | reverse complement strand
ATTTCCGCCGCGATGCAGGATCAGGGGGCGGAACGGCCGAGCACGCCCAGCGCCTTGTCCGCTTCGTGGCGGCCGTCCTCGCCCCTGCTCAGGGCGGTGGCGCCGATGACCGCCGAAAGGGGCAGGCTGGCATAGAGATGGGGGAACAGGTCGCCGCCGCGCGATACTTCCCAGGCGAGGTCGAGCCCGGCATCCGATACCGCGACCAGGACGAGACCGTCCTGCCCGGCGAAATGCTTGTCCAGCGTACCCTGGACCTGGTGGACGGCGGAGAAATGGATGAAGCCGTCGGCCAAGTCGACCGGCGCCCCCTCGAAAGTGCCGCCGGCCTGGAATCGCTCCCAGGCCGGCAGGTCCATGATCTTGTAGACGGTGGTCACGCCGCCGCCGGCGTCGCCAGCGCGCCCGCCAGCCCCTGGCGGATCAGCTTCGCCGTCTCGGCGACACCATAGAGGGCGATGAAGGAGCCCATGCGCGGGCCCTGGGACTGCCCGAACAGCACTTCATAGATGCCCTTGAACCAGTCGCGGAGCCCCGGGAAGGGATGCTTCTTGCCGATCTCGAAGACCAGATTCTGCAAGCCCTCGGCCGTGCAATCCGCCGGCCCGGCCTCTAGTGCCGCGGCGAGTTCGCCCAGCGCCGCCGCCTCGACCTCGCTCGCCAGGCGGTAGGTCTTGGTCGGCTTCACGAAGTCCCGGTAGTAAGCGATGGCATGGGGCACCAGGTCGTTCAGGATCGGCTGGTTCTCCGGCGTCGCCCCCGGGGCATAGCGCCCGATGAAGCCCCACAGCACCGCCGCATCCTCCGAGCCGACCACGCCGGCCAGGTTTAGCAGCAGGCCGAAGGTGATCGGCAGGTTGCCCACCGGCGGCTTGCCCGAATGGATGTGGAAGACCGGGTTTTCCAGCTGCTTGGCCAATTCCTGATCGGGATAGGCGGCCAGCTCGTCCAGATACTGGTCGACATGGCGCGGGATCACGTCGAAGAACAGGCGCTTCGCCGTCCGCGGCTGGAGATACATATAGAGGGCCAGGCTCTCCGGGCTGGCATAGGTCAGCCATTCGTCGATGGTCAGGCCGTTGCCCTTCGACTTCGAGATCTTCTGGCCCTTGTCGTCCAGGAACAGCTCGTAGGAGAAGCCGTCCGGCATAGGGCTGCCCAGCACGGCGCAGATCTCGCCAGAGAGCTTGCGGGTCGGGATCAGGTCCTTGCCGTTCATCTCATAGTCGACGCCGAGGGCGTGCCAGCGGAGTGCCCAATCGGCCTTCCATTGCAGCTTGCAATGACCGCCGGTCACGGGGACTTCGGTCAGCGTGCCGTCCTCGTCCTCGAACACCACGGTACCGGCGTCGAGCTTGCGCTCGATGATCGGCACCTGGAGCACGCGGCCGCTCTTCGGGCTGATCGGCAGGATCGGCGAATAGGTCGCCTGCCGTTCCTCGCCCAGCGTCGGCAGCATGATCGCCATCACTTCGTCGTAATGGGCCAGGACTTCGAGGATCGCCGCGTCGAAGCGGCCCGACTTGTACCATTCGGTGGCCGACTGGAACTCGTATTCGAAGCCGAAGCGATCCAGGAAGGAGCGCAGCATGGCGTTGTTGTGATGGCCGAAGCTCTCGAATTTCTCGAAGGGATCGGGCACCTGGGTCAGCGGCTTGCCCAGGTGCTGGCGCACCATTTCCTTGTTCGGGATGTTGTCCGGCACCTTGCGAAGGCCGTCCATGTCGTCCGAGAAGGAGAACAGGCGGGTCTTCACGTCAGAGAGCAGCGAGAAGGCATGGCGCACCATGGTGGTGCGCGCCACTTCGCCGAAAGTGCCGATATGCGGCAGGCCCGAGGGGCCGTAGCCGGTCTCGAACAGGAGATAGCCCTTGTCCAGCACCGAGGGTTTTTTCTCGATCCGCTCCAGAAGCTTGCGTGCCTCCTCGAAAGGCCAGGCACGGGCATTCAGGGCAAGCTGGCGGATCTCGCTCGACATTTCACCTTTACTCCTCGGGTGGAGCCCTGTTCGTAAGGGCAACGGCCGGCTTCGTCAATTCATAGCGGGCCTGCGCCGCTTGTAGGACGGCCTGCGGCGAATTACTCTCGTTCCATACGAATAAGACGAAGTGTCAGTCAGGCGATCCAGGGGTGCGAGGCGGCCGGGGGCGAGCCGCGCCCGGGCGTTTTCCTGCAAACGGGGGGGTTGATATGGGTTCGCGTCCACCAATCAAGATTCCGCAGCCTGCCATCGTCCTGAACAGCCAGCATTTCCCGTCCACCAAGCCGGGCGGCTACAAGATGGCCAATACCTACGACGTCTCGGCCAGCCATTCGCCATCCCACATGCTGGGCTGGGCGGCCGAGGTGATGAAGGGCTTCAAGAAGGACGGGGCCCAGACCATCACCATGGTCATCAACTGCCACGGCCGAGAGAACATCACCTATGACGACAAGGGAAACGTGACCCGCCACGGCGGCTTCGGCCTGAGGATCGGCACCGGCATCCATACGGCGGACGACGTCAATTGCTTCCGCCAGGTCATGCCCTATGTCGACTACATCATCCTGACCGCCTGCCGCATCGCCGAGATCACCAACCGGGGCGATACGTGGAACGGGGACGGCAACTTGTTCTGTTGCGCCATCGCCAAGGCCGCGGCCTCGGTCCTCTACTGCTCGTCGGGAACCCAGTTCTTCACGCCCGAGCAAGACATCCCGACCAATTGCATCGATGCCCTGAACGGCTCTTGGTTCCGCTACAACGCCCTCGGCAACTGCGACTTCCACGGCAATTTCCCGAACGACAAGTGGTAGCGGAGATTGCCGGTGGCGCCCGATCGGCGGCTGGGCTTCCTTTTGCGGAAAATACGATATATACAAATATTCCGATCTTAAGGAGTGCCGCCCGTGAAGGAATTCAGCACTGTCGACCTGGTGCGCGATATCCGCACGGTCACCATGGCCGCGACCAAGGAGCCGGTGGCGATCACCCAGCACCGCCGGCCGCGCTTCATCCTGATGTCGCTGGAAGATTTCGAGCGCCTGGCGCGTCAGGCGGACAGCCGGCGCGCCTTCGGCCCGGGCGAGGCGCCGGCAGAAATCGCCGACATGTTCTCGGCCGCCATCGGCGATTTTCTGAGTGCGCCGAGTCGGGATGATTGATCTCGAACCGGGTACGGTCCTCGACTATCCCTATCTCTGGCGCTGGCAGGACGACGGTGGCGAGACCGAAGGACGGAAACAGCGTCCGACCTGCCTTGCCTTCGCGGTCACCGGCAAGATCGACGGCCTCACCCATCTCGCCCTGCTGGCCATTTCCTCGACACCGCCGCGCCCCGGCCAGACCGCGGTCGAAGTGCCTCTCGCGGAGCGCCGGCACGCCGGTCTCGACCCGGCGAAACCAGCATGGATCACGGTGTCCGAATGGAATTACGACATCGCCGAACG
>JAYSCC010000431.1:0-3436 GCA_041915065.1 Zavarzinia sp. | reverse complement strand
CACTGCCGGTCGACAAGCGGCTCTCGCGTGCCGATTTCGATGCCGCGGTCGCCGCCCGCCTGCCCCAGTTGACCGGGGCCTTCCGCCTGGTCTGCAAGGGTGGCTTCCTGGTCTCCCTGTCGGTCGACTACGACTGGGGGCCGAAGCCCGGCGCCCCGCGCAAGCCCCGCAGCGGCAAGACCCGCTTCGGGCGCTGCGGCGACGATTTCGTGATTCCGTCCCGGCCCTGATTCCTGGGGGCGGTTCCCTGGAGCCGGACGCCGGGCTTGAGTTGTCGACCGGACGATCTAAAATACTCGCTGGCCGGTGGATCGGGACAAGGTAATGGCGAGACCGCGCGAATTCGACGAGACGGCGGTATTGGACGCTGCCGTACAATGCTTCTGGAACAATGGTTTCGAGGCAACCTCGGTGCGCGAATTGGCGGCCACCATGGGGATCAACGGCGCCAGCCTCTATAACGCCTTCGGTGACAAGCGCTCGCTCTACGAGCGTGCCCTCGACCATTATGTCGACACGACGGTGGCGGAGCGCATGGCGCGTTGCGAAGCGATGGCGCCGCGCGACGGCATCGCCGCCTTCTTCCGCGAGGTGGTGGAGCGGTCGCTGGCCGACCCTCATCACCGCGGCTGCCTCCTGGTCAATGCCGCCCTCGACGTCGCCCCCCATGACGACGGCTTCCAGCGCCAGGTGGCGGCCGTGATGGGAAGAATCGAAGGGTTTTTCGGGCGCTTGGTTGCGGCTGGCCAGCGGGATGGCACGATTGCCGCCACCTTGCCGGCGGCCGAACTGGCGCGTCACCTGCTGGGCGTTCTGATGGGGGTCCGCGTCCTGGCGCGGGTACGGCCGGAGCGGAGCCTGCTCGAAGGCGTGGTGACGCCGGCCCTGACGCTGCTCGACTGCCGCGGGGAGGCAAAATGAGAAGTTTCGACGCGATTTTCGCCCAGGCCGCGGCGCGCAAGGGCGGGGCGCCGGCCCTCGAAGCCCTGCTGGCCGAAACCCCCTCGAAGGCACGCGGCGACATCGCGGCAATGCCGGACCACCGCATCCTGGCCGCCATGACCCGGCGGATCTTCTATGCCGGCTTCTCCTGGAAGGTGATCGACGACAAATGGCCGGCCTTCGAGGCGGGCTTCGAACATTTCGACCCGGCGGCCTGCGCCCTGATGTCGGACGAGAAATTCGACGCCCTGCTGGCCGACAAGGGCATCGTGCGGAATGGCGCCAAGATCCGCGCGGTCCAGGTCAATGCGGAGCTCATCCTCGATCTCGCGCGCGAGGCCGGCAGTGCGGCGCGCTTCATCGCCGATTGGCCGGACGCGGATTACGTCGGCCTGCTCGAAATCTTCAAGAAGCGGGGCAGCCACCTGGGCGGCGATTCCGCCATGCGCTTCCTCCGCATGATCGGCAAGCCCGCCTTCGTGACCTCGCCCGACGTGATCGCCGCCCTGATCCGCGAGGGCGTGGTGGCCAAGCCGCCGTCGTCCAAGAAGGACATGGCCGCGGTCCAGGCCGCCTTCAACAGCTGGTCGAAACAGTCCGGCCGCGACCTGACCGCGATCAGCCGGACGCTTGCCTTGAGTGTCGACAGCCCGCCCCGCCACTGACCTATTCGGCGGCCTGGGGCATATCCTCGGGCTTCCGCAGGGGGCTGCCTTCGCCGGTTTCGAAGGCCGGCTTGCGGTCGCGGAAGGATTTGCGGATCTGCCGCTGCAACAGGGCGAGGCGGAGGCTGGCGACGGCTTCGCGGGCCAGGGGCACTTGGCGGATCCTGTTGGCGGAGGCGATCGCAGGTTTCAGCACCCGGGGGGCGAAGCGCCAGGCGGTCCTGGGAAGGCCCAGCGTATCGGCCGCGACTTCGCCGATGATGTGGCGCGAGGCGCCGGCATAGGTGACGGCATCGGCCTCGGCGAGCCATGGGCCGAAGGGCTTCGGCAGGTCTTTCAGGGCATCGCGCGCAGCCCCCAGCAGGGCGCGGGAGAGCACGCGGCTGTCCTCGTCCGCATCGGGTTGGGAGCGCACGATCAGGCTGAACAGGGCAGCCGCCTGGGCATAGCTCTCGGGCAGCAGGGCTTCCTCGACCCCCATGATATAGCCGACGTAACGCCAGAGATGGACGACGCCTTCCTTTTCGGCCGGCGTCAGGGTCAGGCCGAGATCGATCAGCGGCCCGACCATGCCGAGGGAGAAGGCGAGAGCCGTCGCCGCCATGTCCGACTGGTTGATCGGCAGGCCCCAGAGGTCTTCCCGCCAGCGCTTGTCCTTGCGCAGCGCGCGGCGGACCATCGTGTGCATGACGCGGACCCGGACAGCGGCGGCAAAACCGTCGGAGAAGCGGCCGACGGTGCCAGAGGCGAAAATGTCGACGGCGAATTTGCCCGTCTCTTCCAGCCGCGAATAGGTCCGGCGGTCGAGCGCCCCGGTCATGACCAGGACGCGGGCGATAGCACTCGAACAATAGCCGACCATCAGGGTGCCGGAGCCGAGCGCATAGCGGAGCAGGGGGCCGGTCGAGAGCGCCACCCGGCAGCCGAGGCGGAGTTTATCGTCGTCGACCCAATCGGGCCGGCGGTCGATCTGGGCGAAGAAGGCGGACAGCGCCTCGGGCGGGTTCGGGATCGCCCCGATTCCCTCGCGGAGGGCCTGGTCGAACAGGCGCCAGCCCTGGCCCTTGCTCTCGGCCATCCAATCCACCATGGCGTCGGCCAAGTCGTCGCTGCGGAGAAGCCCGTCGCGCACGGCGGCACGGCGCAGCGGATCTTGGCTCGGCGCGCCGAAATGGCGGGTCAGGTGCAGGGTCCAGGGCGCCGGGTCGTGGTCCGGATCGCGCCAGCGGGCGGGCACAGGATGCTGGGCGGGGGCTTTGGTCATCACGCTCCTCCACTTGTTTTCATCGATTGTATATGAGCAATTATTCATATCTACTTACATGGGGCCGGGCCCCGCGGAGGTGTCCGGTTCCATGGCCGAAGCCGTTGATCTTTCGATGAAAAAGCGCCCGACCCAGGGGCGCTCCCAGGCCACGGTGGATGCCGTGTTGACCGCCGCCGCTCAACTTCTGGGGGAGCGCGGCTACGGCGCCCTGACCACCAACCACATCGCGGAACGGGCCGGGGTCTCGATCGGCTCGGTCTACCAATATTTTCCGGGCAAGGAGGCGATCGTCGCCAAGCTGGTCGAGCGGGCAGTGGACGAGATCCTGGCCGAATTCGGCGCCGGCCTGCTCGGCGTCCAGGCCGATTTCCGCCGCGCGGCCGAAGTCCTCTACGACACGATCGACCGCCGCGCACCCCTGGTGCGTGCGATCCAATACGAGATCCCCTTCCTGCGCGACCTGCCGGCGGTCGCCACCCTGCGCGAGCGGCTGCTGGTGCTGGCGGGCCAGATCTATGCCCAGACGATCGGGCGGAACGCCTTCAGCCGGCCCAATGTCGCG
>JAYSCC010000430.1:0-3440 GCA_041915065.1 Zavarzinia sp. | reverse complement strand
CGCCTGGCCGTGCCGCTGCCGCCCCCCGGCACCATCCTGGACCCCAAGACGCTGGTCCCGGCCCCGGTCGAAGACGTCTGGTTCGAGATCGGCTTCGGTGGCGGCGAACATCTGGCCGCCCAGGCCGAAGCCCATCCCGAGATCGGCCTGATCGGCGCCGAACCCTTCGTCAACGGCATGGCCAGCCTGCTCCGCCATGTCGACGAGCGGGACCTCCGCAATGTCCGGGTGCTGGCGGACGATGCCCGCCTGCTGCTCGCCGCCCTGCCCGAGGGCAGCCTCGGCCGCGCCTTCCTGCTCTTCCCCGATCCCTGGCCCAAGAGCCGGCACCACAAGCGCCGCTTCGTCCAGCAGGAGACGCTGGATCTGATCGCCCGGGCGCTTCGCCCCGGCGGTGAATTCCGGGTCGCCTCTGACATCATGGGTTACATCCAGTGGACGCTGGGCGAGGTGATGCGCCACCCCGCCTTCGAGTGGACGGCAGAACGCCCGGCCGACTGGCAGGCACGCACCGAGGACTGGCCGCCCACCCGCTACGAGGCCAAGGCGATCGCCGCCGGCCGCAAACCCGCCTATCTGCGTTTCCGGCGGCGCTGAACCGGCGCAATCCGGTTGGCGCCCCGGAAACTCCCGTGATAGATTTCGGTCATAAAAATGGGAGGAGCTCGAGGCCGCAACGCCAGGATTCCGCGAGGTAAAGCCCACGGCTTTCCGCGCTGCCCGCCAGGGACCCGGCACCGGCACCGTAACCCGCTTACTCGAGCTTTGAACACGACAACTCCACGGCCCAGCGAAGGGCGTGATGGGGGAAGGGCGTGATGGAAGCAAGCCGTGTCAAGCAAGCCTGGGAAGCCTTCGTCGAAACGGGGGAACAGCCGCAGGAAGGCGTGCGCCGCCTGGTGGCCGCCTCGTGGCGCCGTTCGTCCGCCTTCCGGATCGAGAGCGGCAAGCACACGGCCCCGCTCGCCAGCGAGGCCGAGGTGCATCGCCGCCGCCACGAGAATCTAGGCCTGCTCGAAGCCGCCGGTGCCGCGCTCGACCGTTCCCGCCTGTTCCTCGCCGGAGCCCGCTCCATGATGGTGCTGACCGATGCCGGCGGCACCATCATCGCGACCGAGGGCGATCCCCGGGTGATCGACAGCGGGCGGGAGAACCACCTGGAGCGCGGCGGCCGCTGGTCGGAAGACGTCATCGGTACCAATGCGATCGGCACCGCCCTGGCTGAAGGCCGGCCGATCCAGATCCATGGCGAAGAGCATTTCTGCGAAGGCGTGCAGCGCTGGACCTGTGCCGCCGTGCCGGTGCGCGATCCGCTGGGCGGCGACGTGATGGGCGTGATCGACATTTCCGGCCCCGCCCAGCACTTCAATCCGCAGAGCCTGGCGCTGGCCGGCTCCCTCGCCCAGGAAGTCAATGCGGCGCTGGACCGGGCGGTGCGCATGGCCCACGAAGCCCTGCTCCGCCGCTTCATCGCCAAGCGCCCGGCCTGGGCGAGCGAAGACATGCTGGTGCTCGACCCGCGCGGCTTCCTGGTCCATGCCGCGGGCAAGCCGGGCGGCGGGCTGGTGATCGGCAACCGGGTCGAACTGGTGAAATCGGTGCCGATCGAACTCTGGCCCGAGATCCTGCAACGTAACCTGCCGGGTGCCCGCGCCGAAATCGTGCGCGAGGGCGAAGAAGCGCTGGGCGCCATCGTGGTGATGGCCGGACGGGGCGCACGCCGCCGGCCGGCCGAACCCGCGGCCCCGGCCGTGATCAGCAGCCGCGAACCCCGCCGGGTCGACTTCGCCGAAATCCTGGGCGAGAGCGAGATCATGCGGCGGAAGCGCGACAAGGCGGCCCGCCTGGCCGCCAGCGGCCTGCCCATCCTGATCGAGGGGGAGACGGGGGTCGGCAAGGAACTCTTCGCCCGCGCCATCCACGCCGCCAGCCGGGATGCCGACAAGCCCTTCGTCCCGGTCAATTGCGGCGGCATGCCGCGCGACCTGATCGCCAGCGAACTCTTCGGCTATGCCAAGGGCGCCTTCACCGGGGCGGACGAACGAGGCCGCACCGGCAAGATCGTGGCGGCCGACAAGGGCACCCTGTGCCTCGACGAGATCGGCGAAATGCCGCTCGACCTCCAGCCCTATCTGCTGCGCGTGCTCGAGGACGGCGAAGTCTTCCCCGTGGGCGCCCACGAGGGCCGGCCGGTCGACATGCGCCTGGTCTCGATGACCAACCGCAACCTGGCCGACGAGGTCGAGGCCGGCCGTTTCCGCCGCGACCTCTATTACCGGGTCGCCGCTGCCCGCATCCAGGTCCCGCCGCTGCGCGCCCGGGGCGACGACATCGCCCTGCTGGCCGAGCATTTCGCCGCCAAGGCGGCGACGCGCTTGGGCCTGCCGGCGCCCGGCTTCGAGCCCCGCGCACTCGACCTCCTGCTCCGCTATCCCTGGCCCGGCAATATCCGGGAACTGCGCAACGTCGTCGACACCCTGGTGGTGCTGACCAAGGGCGACCGCATCGGCCCGGACGACATTCCACCCGAATTTACCGCCCCCGCCCCGACCGGCCTGGCGGCCCCGGGTACTGACGGCGATCTTCGCGCGGTCGAACGGGCGGCGGTGATCGCCTGCCTGGAAAAGACCGGCGGCAATTGCGCCGAGGCGGCCCGCCTGCTCGGCATCGCCCGCTCGACCCTCTACGTCCGCCTGGCCGAATACGGCATTCCCCGGCCGCGCCAGACCCGCGGCTGATCCTTCGTCTCGAAACGAAGATCGCCCCGGCTTGCGCCGGGGCGATCCTGTCGTCTCGTGCCGTCAGCCGACCCGTTCGGGCACCGGCAGGCCCAGCCAATCGCCATAGAAGGCGTCGATATCCGGCTCGAAGTCGTGGATCACCGGGTACCAGGGGGTCGGTGCCTCGACGTCGTGCTGGGTGCCGCATTCCGGGCAGTAGTATTCGCGGTAGACCTGCCAGGCGGTATCCGGCGCCATCAGGGCCGGATAGACGTCCGCCATGGCTTCCGCCGAGTCGCGGACATAGACCGCGGCATGGAGCTTCCAGTTCTCCTTCCAGTCGCAAAAGACATGGCCGCAGCCGCATTTGGTGACCCAGCGCTTGGTCGCCGCCTGCTGCACGATGTAGAGATGCGGGCCGAGCGGCAGGACGATGCGATCGTGCCACTTCACGCGTCCCTGCAGGACCGAGAGGTAGAGCTCGAACCTCTCCTGGTCCTTGGGCATGGTCAGCATGCGGGTGGTGGTGTCCCAGTCGAGCTTGCCGTCGACCAGATTGGCGACCTGTTCACGGGTATAGGTGGACATGGTAACTCTCCCTGTTCCTCTGATCTCATTCCTCGACCTGGACGACGGTGGTGACATCCGGCATCAGGGAGAGGTCCATGCGGTATTTGGCGCCGTAAGAAGGCACGCCGATCTCATCCTCGGTCACCGTCC
>JAYSCC010000429.1:0-3459 GCA_041915065.1 Zavarzinia sp. | reverse complement strand
GGACAGGACAGAGATGACGAGCGGTTATACCTATCGCGGCGCGGGCGTCGACATCGAAGCGGGCGACGCCCTGGTCGAGGCGATCAAGCCGGCGGCCAAGGCGACCATGCGAGCCGGCGTGATGGGCGGGCTCGGCGGCTTCGGCGCCCTCTTCGACCTCAAGGCGGCGGGCTACAACGACCCCCTGCTGGTCTCCTCGACCGACGGCGTCGGCACCAAGCTCAAAGTCGCGATCGCCGCGGGCAAGCACGACACGGTGGGCCAGGACCTGGTCGCCATGTGCGTGAACGATCTCGTCGTGCAGGGGGCCGAGCCCCTGTTCTTCCTCGATTATTTCGCCTCCTCCCGGCTCCAGGTCACGGCCGCCGCCGCGGTGATCGAAGGGATCGCCAAGGCCTGCAAGGATTCGGGCTGCGCCCTGATCGGCGGCGAGACGGCGGAAATGCCCGGCCTCTATGCCGACGGCGACTATGACCTGGCCGGTTTCGTGGTCGGCGCGGTCGAGCGCGACAGGCTGCTGACCGGAGCCGACGTGGCGCCTGGCGACCTGCTGATCGGCCTCGCCTCCTCGGGCGTGCATTCGAACGGCTTTTCGCTGGTGCGGCGGATCTGCGACGGCGAAGGCCTTTCCTATGCGATGCCGAGCCCGGTCGAGGACGGCAAGAGCCTGGCCGAAACCCTGCTGACGCCGACGAAACTCTATGTGAAGGGCCCCCTCGCCGCCCATCGCGCCGGCCTGGTCAAGGCCTTCGCCCATATCACCGGCAGCGGCATCATCGGCAACCTGCCCCGCGTGCTGCCGGAAGGCACCGCGGCCGAGTTGGATGCCGCGCGCTGGGAACTGCCGCCGGTGTTCGGCTGGCTTCAGAAGGCCGGCCGGCTGACCGCCAGCGAAATGGCCAATACCTTCAACTGCGGCCTCGGCATGATCGCGGTCGTGGCGCGCGACAAGGCGGAGGAATGTCTCCGCGTGCTGCACGAGGCGGGCGAGACCGTCTCGATCGTCGGCCGCATCACCGAGCGCAAAGGCGAGGCCCAGACCACCATCGTCGGCCCTGCCGGCGCCTGGGGCCAGGAGCAAATGTGGGTGGTGTCGTGACCGCGCGGCGGCGCACCGCGATCCTGATCTCCGGCCGGGGCTCCAACACGGCGGCCCTGCTGGAGGCCGCGGCCAATCCCGAATTCCCGGCCGAAGTGGTGCTCGTACTCTCCAACAAGCCGGGTGCCGGCGGCCTCGCCCGCGCCGCCGAAGCCGATGTGCCGACCCAGGTGATCGATCACCGGGGCTTCGCCACAAGGGCCGATTTCGATACGGCGGTCGACGAAGTGCTGGAAGCGGCGGGGATCGAACTCGTCGTCCTCGCCGGCTTCATGCGCCTGTTGACGCCGGCCTTCGTCGAAAAATGGCTCGGCCGCATGGTCAATATCCACCCGAGCCTGCTGCCCAGCTTCAAGGGCGTCCATGTTCACGAACAGGCGCTGGAAGCTGGTGTCCGCTTCTCGGGCTGTACCGTCCATTTCGTCACCGCCGACATGGATGCCGGGCCGATCATCGGCCAGGCCGTGGTGCCCGTGGTGCCGGGCGATACCGCCGACACCCTGGCCGCCCGCACGCTCGGCGCCGAACACCGCCTCTATCCCGCCGCCGTTGGCTTGGTCGCCAGCGGGCAGGCCCGGCTGGAAGACGGCCGCACGGTCTACGACGGCGACGCCTGGACCGCCGTCACCCTGTCCTGAGATCACGCCAATGGGGCGCCGCCTCGCCCTCGCCGCCCTGCTCGCCACGCTGGGCGCGTCGCCGGTGCCGGCTGCGGAGACGCCCCATGCCCGTCTGGCCGACGCCTATGCCCATCTCCGCCTGAAAACGGCGACGCTCGAAGACGCCCAAGTCATGCTGGAAGCGGCCCAGGCGGGCGATCCCCGTGCTGCCGAGGCGATCGCCTGGATGCTGGGCACCGGCACGGTGCTGGACCAGAACCCGCCCCTCGCCTTCGAATGGTACCTGCGGGCCTATCTCCAGGGCCTGCCGGACGGGCTGAAGATCGCCTACAACTATTATCTCGCCATGAATGCGGTCGAACAGGCGCAGCTCGACCCCGCGGTTCTGGCCTATGTCGTCGCCGAGGCGACCAAGCCGCCGCCGCCCGCCCAGGCCCCGGCGGCGCCGAAGCCGCTGACTGCGCCGCCGCCGACATCGGCCGAAGTCGCCGAAGTCTTGAAGATCCTGCAGGAGGAGACGCGGACCTCCAACGTCTCCTACGCCCTCGCCCGGGCCGTGGCCAAGGTCGAGTCCGGCTTCCGCTCCAATGCCCTGTCGCCCGCGGGGGCGCGCGGCATCATGCAGATCATGCCGGCGACGGCACGCGGCGAATTGGGGCTCGATCCCGATACTTTGTGGGATGCGCGGGTCAATATCCGCGCCGGTGTCCGCTATCTGGGCTCGTTGATCGACCGCTACGGCTCGGTCGACATCGCGCTCAGCCACTACAACGGCGGTTCCGCCGTGGGGCCGCCCGGCCGCGCCAAGGTGATCCCGGCGACCCAGCCCTATGTCGATGCGGTCAAGGCCTGGATGGCCTTCTATCTCCGCCAGGAGGCGGGGCCCCAGCCGGCAGCGCCACGCCAGGACATCTTCGTAGTGCCGCGCTGAGGCGGCAGCGCGCCCCGGCGAACCGGGACGCGCCGAATTGCTTCAGCCGACGATTTCGGTCTGGGCGAAGAAATAGGCGATCTCGATCGCCGCATTCTCAGCGCTGTCCGAACCATGGACCGAATTGGCTTCGATCGATTCGGCGAATTCCTTGCGGATGGTGCCGGCCGCGGCGTTGGCCGGGTTGGTGGCGCCCATCACGTCGCGGTTCTTGAGGACGGCGCCTTCGCCTTCCAGGACCTGGACCACGACCGGGCCGGAGATCATGAAATCGACCAGCGAGCCGAAGAACGGCCGTTCCTTGTGGACGGCATAGAAGCCTTCGGCCTGGGCCTTGGTCAGCTGGATGCGCTTCTGCGCGACGATGCGGAGGCCCGCATCCTCGAACTTGGCGTTGACCTTGCCGGTCAGGTTGCGGCGGGTGGCGTCCGGCTTGATGATCGACAGGGTGCGTTCGACGGCCATGATGGCTTCCTTCATTCGACGACAGGCGGGAAAAGTGGGCGCCTTTTAGCCGAGGCGGGCCCGAGTGGCAACAGCGGCGCTTTATCCGCCTTCCCGCGCCGTGCTAATAGCCCCGCCATGTTACGGATCGACGGTCTCACTTTTCGCATCGCCGGGCGCACCATTCTGGACGGCGCCTCGGCCACCGTGCCGGACGGCCACCGGGTCGGCCTGATCGGCCACAACGGCGCCGGCAAATCCACCCTGCTGCGCCTGATCCTGGGCCAATATCACCCGGACGACGGCGAGATCGTGATCGAGCGGCGGGCCAAGATCGGCACCGTCGCCCAGGAAGCGCCAGGAGG
>JAYSCC010000428.1:0-3466 GCA_041915065.1 Zavarzinia sp. | reverse complement strand
CACCATGGACCGCGCCCGCCCGCTCCATGTCTTCGATGCCGCCAAGCTGACGGGCGGCATCCGCGTCCGCCTCGGCTTCGAGGGCGAGACGGTCGAAGGCCTGGACGGCAAGACCCACAAGGTCGACGCCGCCACCATCGTGATCTCGGACGATGCCGGTGCACTCGGCCTCGGCGGCATCGTCGGCGGCGTGCCGTCGTCCGTGTCGGACGAGACGGTGGACGTCTTCGTCGAGAGCGCGCATTTCGATCCCGACCGCATCGCGGCCACGGGCCGGCGCACCGGCGTCGTCTCCGACGCGCGCTATCGCTTCGAGCGCGGCGTCGATCCCCAGTCGGCGCTCGACGGGCTCGAACTCGCCACCAAGCTGATCCTCGAACTCTGCGGCGGCACGCCGTCCGAAGTCGTGGTCGCTGGTGCCTTCCCGGCCGATTTCCCGGTGCGCCACCTGCGCCCCGGCCGAGTGAAGCAATTGACCGGCCTCGAGGTTTCCGAAGCCGAAATGCAGCGGATTCTGACCGCCCTCGGCTTCGGCGTCGACGCTTCCGCCGTGCCCTGGACCGTCAGCGTGCCGTCCTGGCGCCGCGACATCGAGGGCGAGGCCGATCTGGTCGAAGAAGTGGCGCGCATCGTCGGCTTGGACAAGCTGCCGGTCGAGCCGCTGCCGCGCACCAATGTGGTGCCCGTGCCGGCGCTCTCGCCCGCCCAGCGCCGCGTCCGCGCCGCCCGCCGCCTGCTGGCGTCGCGCGGGCTGACCGAGACGGTGAATTACAGCTTCATTCCCGAAGCCCATGCCAAGGCCTTCGGCTGGAGCGATGCCGCCCTCAAGGTCGCCAATCCGATCTCGCCCGAACTCGCCGTGATGCGCCCGCATCTGGTGCCGAGCCTGGCCGCTGCCGCCGTTCGTAATGCGGCGCGTGGCAACGAGGATGTCGCCCTGTTCGAGCTGGCCGGCACCTATCACGGCATCGGCCCGGCCGACCAGCGCACGGTCGCCGCCGGGCTCCGCACCGGTTACACGGCACCCCGCCAGTGGCAAGGCGGCCGCCGCCCGGTCGACGCCTTCGACGTCAAGGCCGACGTCTTCGCCCTGCTGGCGGAACTGGGCGCCCCGGTCGGCAATCTGACCGTGACCACCGAGGTTCCGGCCTGGGCCCATCCGGGCCAGGCCGGCGCCGTGAAGCTGGGGCCCAAGACCACGGTCGCCGTCTTCGGCGCGCTGCATCCGAAGATCGCCAGGCTGCTGGACCTCGAAGGCCCGGCCGCCTTCTTCGAGGTCTATCTCGATGCGATCCCCCTGCCCAAGCCGCGCGCGACCAAGGAAAAGGGCACCCTGGTGCTGTCCGACTTCCAGGCGGTCAGCCGCGACTTCGCCTTCCTGGTCGACGAGACCGTGGCGGCCGAAGCGGTGATCCGCGCCGTGAAGGGGGCCGACAAGGCGCTGATCACCGAGGTTTCGGTGTTCGACCTCTATCGCGGCACCGGCGTGCCGGAGGGCAAGCTGTCGCTCGCCCTCGCGGTCAAGCTGGAACCCAAGGACAAGACCCTGTCCGACCAGGACATCGAAACGGTCTCAGCGAAGATCATCGCCGCCGTCGCCAAGGCGACCGGCGCCACCCTCAGGGCCTGACCGGAGCCGACATGACCGACCTCGCCCATATCCGCAACTTCTCGATCATCGCCCATATCGACCACGGCAAATCGACCCTGGCCGACCGGCTGATCCAGACTTGCGGCGGCCTGTCCGAGCGCGAGATGACGGAACAGGTGCTCGACTCGATGGACATCGAGCGCGAGCGCGGCATCACCATCAAGGCGCAGACCGTGCGCCTCGAATACAAGGCGAAGAACGGCGAGACCTATGTCCTCAATCTGATGGACACGCCCGGTCACGTCGACTTCGCCTATGAAGTCTCGCGCTCGCTCGCTGCCTGCGAGGGGGCGCTGCTGGTCGTCGACGCCTCCCAGGGTGTCGAGGCGCAGACGCTGGCCAACGTCTATCAGTCGATCGACGCCAATCTCGAAATCGTGCCGATCCTGAACAAGATCGACCTGCCGGCGGCGGAACCCGAGCGGATCCGCGCCCAGATCGAGGATGTGATCGGCATCGACGCCTCCGAAGCCCTGCTGGTTTCGGCCAAATCGGGCATCGGCATCGAAGAGACGCTGGAAGCCATCGTCCACCGCCTGCCGCCGCCCAAAGGCGATGTCGATGCGCCGCTGAAGGCCCTGCTGGTCGACAGTTGGTACGATGCCTATCTCGGCGTCGTCATCCTGGTCCGCGTGGTCGATGGCGAGATCCGCAAGGGCCAGAAGATCAAGATGATGGCGGCCAACAAGGTCCACATGGTGGAGCGGGTCGGCATCTTCACGCCGAAGAAGGTCCTGGTCGATAAGCTCGGCCCCGGCGAGATGGGCTTCATCACCGCCGCGATCAAGGAAGTGGCCGATACCTCGGTCGGCGACACGATCACCGACGAGCGGAAGCCGACCGAGACGCCGCTGGCCGGTTTCAAACCCTCGGTGCCGGTGGTCTTCTGCGGTCTCTTTCCGTCCGACGCGGCGGAATTCGACACGTTACGCGACAGCCTGGCCAAGCTCCGCCTGAACGACGCCAGCTTCCAGTTCGAGATGGAAAGCTCGGCCGCCCTCGGCCTCGGCTTCCGCTGCGGCTTCCTCGGCCTGCTGCACCTCGAGATCATCCAGGAGCGGCTGGAACGCGAGTTCAACCTGGACCTGATCACCACGGCGCCGAGCGTGGTCTATCACGTCTATATGACCGACGGGACGATGCAGGAAATGCACAATCCCGCCGACATGCCGGACCCGGTGAAGATCGCCCGGATCGAAGAGCCCTGGATCAAGGCGACGATCTTCGTGCCGGACACCTATCTCGGCGACATTCTGAAACTGTGCCAGGACCGGCGCGGCATTCAGGTCGAGCTGACCTATGCCGGCAACCGCGCCATGGCGGTCTATCGCCTGCCCCTGAACGAAGTGGTGTTCGATTTCTACGACCGGCTGAAATCGGTCTCGCGCGGTTACGCCTCCTTCGACTATCACCTCGACGGTTACCAGGAGGAAGACCTGGTCAAGATGTCGATCCTGGTCAATCAGGAGCCGGTCGACGCGCTGGCCATGATCGTGCACAAGACGAGGGCTGAGACGCGCGGCCGCCAGCTCTGCGAGCGGCTGAAGGACCTGATCCCCCGCCAGCTCTTCCAGATCGCCATCCAGGCCGCCATCGGTGGGCGCGTCATCGCCCGCGAGACGGTGAAGGCGATGCGGAAGGACGTGCTGGCCAAATGCTATGGCGGCGACGTCTCGCGGAAGCGGAAGCTCCTCGACAAGCAGAAGGCCGGCAAGAAGCGCATGCGCCAGGTCGGCAACGTCGAGATCCCGCAGGAAGCCTTCATCGCCGCCCTGAAGATGGACGCCGACTAGGGTGGCCCCGGCCGGCCCCTTC
>JAYSCC010000427.1:0-3476 GCA_041915065.1 Zavarzinia sp. | reverse complement strand
GCCGTCGCGGCCAAGCCGGCCGGCGAGACGACGGCACGAAGACCGGTCCTGACCGGCGCTTCCGCCCGCAGGCCGGGGTCACCAATGTCATCGTTGCTGCTTCGTCGCATCCGCCCGCCTCCGTTGCTTGCCCGCTCACCCCGACGTGGCGAGCGTGAAATGGCGGTGCAGGCGGAGGGGCCGGTGCACCCCGCGAGGGTCGCCGAAGAACGGCAGGGCCAGGGTCGGGCGGGGCAAGACCGCCAGATGCCAGCGCTTCTCGTCGATGAAATCGAAACTCATGCGCCCCGGGCCGTCGATCCGGGGGGCCCCGAAGCGGCCCGTCACATAGGCCGCGCCGATCCGCGCCCGGTCGAGCGGGCGAAGCCCGGCATCGGTCAGGGTGACGGTCAGCATGTCTTCATAGGGCACGTCGTCGGTCATGAAGAAGAGATAGCCGAGCACCGGATCCTCCGCATCGAGGGCGACGGCCGCTTCCAGCACCACGCCCTCGACCCGGCCGGAACGGCCGTCGACGACGATCGCGGACGAACCTGTCGAATCGGGGCTGACGGCGATCTGCCGGGGGGTGAGCAAACGCATCTCTCAAAAGGCCCTGGACGTGGACAGATGTGGCCGGTGGCGACCGCGGCCATCAGGTTTTCGATCATGCGATCGAATTCGCTACGGGCGGCACTCCCGTCCGTGGTACCGGGGGCGATTACCGCCGCCGATTCCGTCGCCCCAAAGCAATTACGGGTAATGGTTTTATGAAAAATGCCATCTCAAGTGGCGCCGCGCAACATAGCGCAGCACCGCCGGCCATTTCCTTTGTGCCGGCCCGGTTCGATTTGTATGATTGAGAAACGCGACGCCCATCTACTGGTGGTTGCCATGCGAGCCAGCAGCCTCCAGCTCGTGCCTTTCGCCCTGCGCCAGGCCTTCACCCTGGAGGGGGTCGCTCTCGCCGCCGTTTCGGCCCTGCCGCCACTGCTGACCCTGTATCTCCTGAACGACGTCGCCGATCTCGTCTTGAAGGGGCTCGGTGACACGCCGCAGCAGCACCTCCTGCTGCTGCAAACATTGCTCTCGTTCCTCTTGCTGCCGGCCACTGCGGCCCTCTATTCCCGCCTGAACAAGCGGCTGTTCGACCGCCCGTTGCCGGACGATCTGTTGACCGCGACGGCGATGCTGATCAAGGCGCCGCTGCTGGGCGGCCTGATGCTGACCTGGGCGGTCGGCATTCCGGCGGCCGCAGCCGCCGGAATGCTGAAATTATTCGGCCTGCTGGACCAGACGGCCGGCGCCCTCCTCGGGCTGGTGGCCGGTGGCGCCGCGGCTTGGCTGATCGCCGATCACGGCTTCTATTTCATGGAGACACTGTACCGGCATCGCGCCCCCCTGGCCCGGGTGCGCCGCATGACCCGGGGCAACCGGTTGCGCCTGTTCAGCGCCATCCTGCTGGTCACCCTCGCCTGGGGCCTGGTCGTCTTCGCCTTCGGGCTACTGTGTTTCGCCGCCGACGTTCCCCAGGCGGCCTGCCTGCAGATCGGCCAGGCCATCTTCGGCCTCGTCCAGGCCCCGCTCTTCGCCGTCGGCAGCCGCATCTACTTCGAGGCCGAGGTAGCACTCGCCCTGCCGATACCGGATGCTTCTTAGTTGTGATCCGCCGTCATCCGGGGTAGCACGGAACCTCTCGTTCGTTGCCCTGCCCGTGATCATGCCGCCCAATCTCCTCGTCCTGATGTTCCAAAGCGCCTTCCGCGTCACGCTCGAGCGCGAGAGCCTTCGGCTGGCGGCATTATTCGGGGTGGCACCCGCCTTGGCGGGCCTGGCGGGCAGCATGATCGGGGCCCATTTCGCGGCAGCGAGTGATGTCTGGATCATGGTCTGGGGCCTCGGCGGCGCCGCGGTCGGCGGGCTCGCCATGGTGCCTTTCGCGGTCAGGGCCGCGGGCGACCTGTTGGCCCGCCTGCTCGACCGGGCGCCGATCGTGACGCCCGGCCGGGCCACTGTGCGCGCCTATCGCCTGCTGGGCGAGGCGGCGCTCGTGCTGGCCGGCTTCGGCCTGGTCTGTTTCGCGGTCGGCCAGCTCGTGCCGCAGAACGGCGCGGCCCCCTATGCCGTGGTGGCCCTCACCGTGATCGGCATCTATCTGACCATGGGCATGTTGCTGCTGCCGCAGCTCGCCTTCTTCGAGCCGCTGCCCGGCATTCGCCAGTCCTTCACCCTGATGAAAGGCGAAAGGCTGCGCATCTTCATGTTCATGATGATGGTGGCCATGCCTTTCACGGTCGTGGCCGGCGTGCTGGACAATCTGGCTGGCGCCCAGCCCGATTCGTCGCCGCTGATCGCACTCGCGGTCTCGCTGGTGGCCGGCTTCGTCAACGGCCTGTCGACCGGGCCGCAGCTCGTCGGCCTGACCCAGTTCTATTTCGCCAAGCTGGGCGAGGCGCCGCCGACGCTGCGCCTCCCGGAAGCCTGAACCCTACTGGTCGGGCTGGGCCCAGAAGCGGGCGACCTTCCAGGTCCCGCCGTCGCGCTTCAGCCAGACCTGCTCGGTCACCTTGGCGTCGGTGAAATTGCCGTCGAACTGGACGTAGACATAGTCGCCCACCTGACCCTGCAGCTCGGTGAAGGGGAAGGTCGCGACCAGGCTGCGCCCGGTGAGGTCGCCGCCGCGCATGCTCTGCACCGTATCCGCCCATTCGGTCGTATCGGGTGCGGGCGAGACCAGCAGCGACTTGTTCACCGTGCCGTCGTCGAGGCCCTGGAACAATTTGGTCGCGACGCCGACGGCGGCATCCCGGTCGGCCGCCGAGAGCGGCTTGGCCGCGGCCTGAGTCTCGATATCGGCGAGGACATAGGAGCCGTCACCCGAATCGCGGAAGAACAAGCCGTCGGCCACCGTCCCGCGCGACAGCCTTGTCTCGACCTGGACGTAGTAATAGGGGCCGCGCGAATTCGGCTGGAACGGCAATTCGGCCAGATGGACCACCGCGGTCACCACATGGTCGCCGCCGCCCGGACCGAAGCGGGTCGCCCGATCGGCATAGAGGGCCAGGACCTGGGCCCGCTCCACCTTGTCCTTGGTGTCGGCATCGAGCAGCTGGTCGTAGACGGCACCCCCGTTGCCCTGGTCGACGAAACCGAAATAGCGCTGGAACACCGGCCGGATATCGTCCGGCAGATCGACCGCGGCGGCCGTCGGTGAAGCGGGCGGCGGGGGCGGAGGCGGCGGTGGGGGCGGCGAAGGCGGTGCCACCGGCGGCGACGCGGGCGGCGATGCCGGGGGCGAGGCAGGGGGTGAAGCGGGCGGCGAGGTGGGCGTCGCCTGCGGCCCTTCGGCCACCACGGCGGGCGGCGTGGTGCCCGGGCCCACCGGCTTGTCCTCCAGCATGGGCAGGACGACGAAATAGGTCAGCGCACCCGCGGCCCCGGCCAGGGCGACCAAGCCACCGGCGACCAGACCGGCATTGCCGCCGCCCTTCTTGCCC